>CAZPQR010000034.1:0-7611 GCA_964588865.1 uncultured Gammaproteobacteria bacterium | reverse complement strand
ACGTCGAGCTCGGTGGCTCAAGGCCGTGGGATTTGCGGGTGTCTAACCCTGATTTTTATCGTCGTGTCTTGGCCGGCGGATCAGTCGGACTAGGGGAGAGCTACATGGACGGTTGGTGGGAAGTGGAGCAACTTGATGAATTTTTTAAGCGAGTCTTAACCGCGCGACTAGATCTCCAAGTGGGCAGCGAGTGGGCCTTCATGAGAGAAGCCTTATTGGCTCGTCTGTTTAATTGGCAGTCCTTGATGCGGGCAGGTGTCAATGCAAGTTTCCACTACAATTTGGGTAATGATCTCTATCGAGCCATGCTGGATAAGCGCTTGGTCTATACGTGTGGCTATTGGCTAGAGGCGACTGATCTAGGTAGCGCACAAGAAGCTAAGTTAGATTTAGTGTGCCGCAAATTGAAGTTGCAATCAGGCCAACGAATTTTAGATATCGGTTGTGGCTGGGGCAGCTTCGCCAAGTTTGCTGCCGAACGTTACGGCGTCACGGTGGTTGGGGTCACTGTCTCGCAAGAGCAGGTTACCTTGGGTCAAGAGCTATGTCAGGGTTTGCCGGTGGAGATTAAGCTTCAAGATTATAGGCAAATTGAAGGCACCTTTGACCATATCGTGTCTTTGGGTATGTTCGAGCATGTGGGCTTCAAAAATTATCAGACCTATATGCAAGTAGCTCGTGACCATCTATCAGATGAAGGTTTGTTTTTGCTGCATACCATTGGCGGTAATCACACTGGCTACAACGCCGAACCATGGCTGGCCAAATATATTTTCCCCCATTCACACATTCCATCACCCCGCCAAATCGTCGAAGCGGCTGAAGGACGTTTCGTGTTGGAGGATTGGCATAATTTCGGTCCTGATTATGATAAGACCTTGATGGCCTGGTGGCATAATTTTGATAGTCACTGGCCAGAATTGCAACCAACTTACGGCGATCGCTTCTATCGTATGTGGAAATATTATTTGTTGTCGTGTGCTGGCGGCTTCCGAGCTCGCTACAATCAGCTGTGGCAGATTGTCTGGTCCAAGAACGGCGTCAGCGGTGGTTATAAATCGGTCCGCTAATTAGAACATCGCTTCACACTGTCGCTACCCATTATGGGGTAGTTTTGTGTTACAATATAGATAATGTTTACTTTCTTATTCACTGCTTTTCGTTTCTGGCGTTCGTTAATCAAAGGATTCCGTGATCCGGAATTCAAAGGTTTGTTTTTGATCGTAGTATTAATTTTGATTTCGGGAACCTTCTTCTATCACTCGGTAGAAAAATGGCGCTGGCTCGATTCCTTGTATTTTAGTGTCACGACGCTGACCACGGTTGGTTATGGAGACTTGTCACCGCACACTGATCTGGGCAAGATTTTTACCATGATGTATCTCTTCGTCGGTATTGGAGTGATCTTGGGTTTCATCAACGCCGTAGCAGCCCATCATAGTACTGATTCACCAGCGGTTCGGTTGCCGAGACTATTCAAGAAACGTAAGAAATAGCTATTTTTGACCTGCAGAATGACTATGCTACAATAGGGCTTACGAGCCTCTATTATTATTTACAAAAACATTATGTCTCCATTCGAAAATGCCTGGCAGCAGGTCCAGTCGGCTGCCACTGTACTCAAGCTTGACCCTGCTCTGATCACCAAATTAGCTCAGCCAGATCATATCTGGGAGCAAGATTTGAATGTCACTATGGATAATGGCAGTCAGCAGTCGTTCCATGCTTACCGCGTCCAGTACAACAATTGGCGTGGTCCATATAAAGGTGGTATCCGCTATCATCAAGCAGCTGATCTGGACGAGGTGAAAGCATTGGCTTTGCTCATGAGTATCAAATGTGCGGTAGCTAATATTCCTCTTGGTGGCGGTAAGGGTGGAGTAGTGGTTGATCCCAAGAAATTATCCAAGACCGAGCTCGAGAAATTATCACGCGCTTATATTCAAGCTTTTCACGAACATATTGGCCCGGACAAAGATATTCCAGCGCCCGATGTCTATACCACGCCAGAAATTATGGCTTGGATGGTAGATGAATATAGTAAGATTGTCGGTACACCGACGCCGGGAGTTATCACTGGTAAACCAATCAGTGCTGGTGGTTCTGAAGGTCGTGGTATTGCTACAGCTCAAGGCGGTTATTATATTCTGGAAGCAGTGGCTCAGAAATTAGGTTTGCAATCATTATCTATCGCCATCCAAGGGTTTGGTAACGCTGGTCTGACAATGGCCGAGTTAGCTCATCGTGGCGGTCATAAGATCGTAGCTGTATCGGATTCATCTGGCACTATCCATAATCCTGAAGGTTTGGATATTCCGGCCTTGGTGGAATATAAGAAATCAACCAAAGAAATTAGCGGTTTCACTGGAGCGCAAGCGATCCCTAATGATCAACTGTGGAGTCTGCCAGTCGATGTTTTGATCCCAGCGGCACTTGATAACCAAATCACCGCTGCCAATGCTGGATCGGTACAAGCCAAAGTAATATTAGAATTAGCCAATGGTCCGGTCAGTCCAGAGGCTGATGATATTTTAGCGGCCAAGAATTGTGTTGTAGTGCCCGATGTCTTAGCCAATGCCGGCGGTGTGGTCGTATCCTATCTAGAATGGCAACAGAATCTGGCTAATGAGCATTGGTCAGAGGATGATGTCTTGAGTAAGATGAAGGCCTTATTGCTGGCAGCTTTAGCTGATCTCTATCACTTATCTGAGACGCATCAGATTACTTTGCGTCGCGCGGCTTTCGTCCTAGCCCTGCAGAGATTGCAGCAAGCAGCCAAATAAATTTTTCCAACAATTATAAGGAGAGCCATTAAGGCTCTTCTTTGGTTATGTTATACTTAACGTATGCCAGACAAAAATCGTTCTGATAAACGTAAACATTTCCCTGAAGTTTTGCCGTTGTGTAAGTTAATGGGACCAAGCTTCTTGATGTTAGCGCTTGGTTTCGGATCGGGTGAAGTTATTTTGTGGCCTTACTTAAGTTCTAATTATGGTTTGGGGATTGCTTGGGGTGCTCTGCTGGGTATTAGTTTCCAATTCTTCATCAACATGGAGATTGAGCGTTATGCTTTGGCCAAAGGTGAGAGTGTCTTTGTGGGAATTCACAAATTATTTCCATGGTCAGTCTATTGGTTTATCATTTCCACGTTCGTTGGCTTCGGTTTACCAGGTATTATCGCTGCTTCGGCCCAAGTTCTGGCTGCCACGTTTGGTTGGGGAGAATATCGCTGGGTGGGAGCGATATTATTAATTGTAATCGGCTTGATCGTCTCGCTCGGTCGCACGGTGTATGGTACATTGGAGCGGCTGACACGCTTGATTATTGCTATTGCGATACCGTTTATTATTTTCTTGGCCTTTTTCTTGACCAGCTGGGCTGATTGGTCCGCTCTGTTTGCGGGCCTCGTCGGCATTGGTTCTGATTATCGTTGGTTAGCTCCAGGGATGAGCTTAGCAGCATTTTTTGCTGCCTTTGCCTACTCGGGCGCCGGTGGCAATCTCAACTTGAGTCAATCAATCTATGTCAAAGAAAAGGGTTACGGCATGGGTATTCATGCTCAGAAGATTGGTAGTTTGTTTCATAGTCATCAGCAACAGGAAGTACGTCTGGCCGGACACGATTTCATCGCCTCAGAGGAGAATCATCGCAAATTCAATCAATGGTGGAAGCAGATTAATCTAGAGCACGGGATTATATTCTGGTTCTTAGGATTCCTCGGTATCGCTCTGCTTATGGTCTTAGCTCAAGCTACGACATCCGGATTAGCCAATAATGGTGAAGGCATACAATTCGTGATTAATGAAGGTGCGAGTATGTCAGCGCGGTTGGGGATAGTGGCTGGTACGGTCTTCATGCTGGTGGTTTCTATCATGCTGTTCCAGACGCAGCTGGGAGTAACTGATTCTACTTCTCGGATCATGGCGGAGAATGTAGCGCTGCGAATGCTTAAGAAGGGACAGAAGACTATTAACCTGACGCAGTTGTATTATTTCTTCGTCTGGTCGCAAATATTATTTGGTATTGTACTCTTCACCTTCAATGTGGCTGAACCACGATTCTTGATTATCCTCGGCGCGGTGATCAATGCGGTGGCGATGTTCGTTCATATTGGTTTGGTTAACTGGACTAACTATCGTCTCTTGCCCCGTGCAGTACAGCCACGTCTCTGGCGTCGTCTAGTCATGCTGTTAATTTTCTTATTCTTTGGCTTTTTCAGCGCTTTTACCTTGTCCCAATATACTCCTTGGTAAGCTTGGCAGATAGCGGGAGATAGGTTATTATTGCTGCATATGAGTAAGCCAATAGTACTGACTGGCGATCGTCCCACGGGTAAATTGCACTTGGGGCATTTCGTTGGTTCGCTGCAACAACGACTCGAATTACAGAAGACTCATGAACAATTCGTCATGATTGCTGATGTGCAGGCGTTGACTGATAATTTCGAGAATCCCCAGAAGGTTCATGACAATGTACTACAAGTAGCTTTGGATTATCTGGCTGTCGGTATTGACCCATCGGAAACTACCATTTTTATTCAATCGCAGATCCCAGAAATTTCAGAGTTGGCGTTGTATTTTTTAAACCTAGTCACTGTTGCTAGACTGCAACGAAACCCAACGGTGAAATCAGAAATGAAAGAGAAGGGTTTCGGCGCCAACGTGCCGGCAGGATTTCTCGTCTATCCGGTCAGTCAAGCGGCTGATATTTTGTCAGTGCGTGCCGATCTGGTGCCAGTAGGGGAAGATCAATATCCGATGATTGAGCAGACCAATGAAATTGTACGACGCTTCAACAGTTTATACGGTAAGGTATTCAATGAAGTGCAAGCTGGCAAAGCGACTATTTCCCGTTTACCTGGATTGGATGGCAAAGCCAAGATGAGTAAATCTTTGAACAATGCGATTTATCTGGCAGATTCACGCAAAGAGTTGGAAACCAAAGTAATGAAAATGTTTACTGATCCCAATCATGTCAAAGCCGACGATCCAGGACAAGTAGAGGGTAATACAGTCTTTACCTATTTGCGGGCCTTCGCTCCTGATCAGGCAGAGATTCGTGAGCTGGAGAAAATGTATAAGAAAGGCGGACTCGGTGATGTCGTACTGAAGCGTAAATTGATCGAGATATTGGATCAGATGTTGATGCCCATCCGTTTGAGTCGAGCTACCTGGGAGAAGCATCCTGATCGAGTGATGAAGATGTTGCAAGATGGCACGGACAAAGTACGTCTGCGAGTGCAAGAGACTTTGTCAGAAGTTCGCAAAGGAATGAAGATAGAGTATTTCCGATAACTAAAATAAATAAGCCCCATCACGCGCGAGTGATGGGGCTTTTAGATAGGGAACATCTATGGTATCTCCCCCCGAGATACCGCTGCTTTAGTGATTGATCACTACCTTCTTAGATAGCGACCTACCACTTTGAAGACGGAGCTGCAAGAAGTAGATACCGCTACTGACCTGCTCGATCGGTAGATTGGCATGGCCAGTATTCGCAAGTATTACATCCTGGCTCCATAGCTGGCGGCCGTTGATGTCATACAGGCTGATCGTCCCAGAGTCGTTCTCCGGTGACGACATTTCTACCCATAAGCTGTGTCCGCCACTTGTGGGGTTAGAGAAGAAAACCAGAAGGTCGGCTTTGTCGTTCGGTTCGTCGACGCCCGTACGATCGTCAGGCGGACCCCAGATCCCTGAACCACCGTTGTAGCTCGAGCTAATCGCTTCAGCGAATATGCGCGAGTTATTGTTGGCACGGGGATTACGGCTACCTGTGTACGTATAGGTTGGAGTGCCGCTGTAGCTGGGACTGGGGTTTGCGCTGTAGGTCATAGTAAACGTACTGGTTGATCCAGGATCGTTAAATTTGTACAGCAGGCTGACGCCGTCTGACGTATCTTCGAAGTAACCAACCGTCGTGATCGGGCTGAAGACAAACCCAAACGAAAGGTTGGTTTTGTCGATAGGTACGAAACGCGAGAGGTAGTCATTCCAGATGGCGCAGTACAAATGGCCAGCGTCCTGGATGTTACCGTTGAAGTTGAAAGTAGCGGGAGTCAGACCGCAGGGCATGGTCACCGAGGTCGGCGTCATGATGTACGAAATACAGGCAGCTGTAGGCAAACCGATACTCCGTAACGCCGAGGCCAGCTTGTTATTGGTCGTGCAGTTGCCAGGACAGGTCTCTTCGACATACGCCATGATTCGCTCGATGGCTCCGATACGACCCTTGGGGGTGTTCTGCAGTTTCGTCGAATCAGCGTAAGCAGCGAAAGTAGCCAAGTCTTGGTCGTACTGCACGTTAGTGGTGTAGGAGGTGTAGTACCCCGACAGTTTGGGGTAATCATCCTTCATGCCACTAAGGGTGTGGTAGGTATTGCCGGTCCAGGTGTAGGTAACGGTGAACGTTTGCGGGAAACTCCAGTTGAATGTCCGAGTATCCCACCAGACGCGCTCCCATTGATCTTGTAGTGGCTCGGTGTGGATGACAGCGGGATTGGCATTCCAGAGGAGTGAAGTGGTGCTCTGGATATTACCAAGCTCGGAAGTGTCACTCACCGGCCGCAGTAGATCGGCAACAACGTATGATGGACCGTGCGCACGATCATTGGCAGTTACTGTGATGGTGTAGGTTTTGCCGTACGAGCAACTGCTCGTGTTGGTGCTGCTGGTGTAGCCATACACCGAGTAAGCTTGTGACCGCCCCGTCAACAGAGCGATAGACAAGCCAGCTATGAACATAGCTACCTTGGTCATGTTCGCTCCTTATTGGGTGATCGTCAGCAGAGTGCCTTCGGTATCGGCGATCAAAGCAACATGCCAGCCATCAGCCGGCAACTTGATGCAGAGACCGATGGGGTTGATGTAGGCTTCTTCGGTAGCGATCTTCTTGGGCGCAGTCATTTTGTTAGGACTCGACCAGGCCGAAGTAGTTCTCTTGGCTGTCAGCAGTGCGTTGGCTTCTTCCAGAGACTTGCCCTTGATGATGACCAGGTGGTTGTTGCTGGCCATCAGGCTCAAGCGACCTTCGGTGGTCAATGGCAAGATTGTCATGACCACATTTGATCGCTGCGAAGTTGTTCCGAAGAAGTCCAGAGACAGCTCAGTCATCGGGGTTAGTGCCAATTTGGCACCAGCTCCTAGCTCGCTGAAGGTGTCCGCTCGGTTGACTTCCAGCTGACAGGGAGTGTCAGCTCGTGACACGTTGACAGTAGCCATGAGGATGGCCATCAGAAACAAAGATACAGCGCGCATGGTCATCTCCTTATCGCTGCCACTGACGCTTGAGGTTGCCCCAGCTGGTTTCCTGGATGATCTTCGGAGGATCCGGCGGGTTGGGCTTGCCCTTGGGAGGCTTCGGCCCGGGCTGGGGAGTCGGGGTCGGCGGGGGTTGGTTGGTGTCCACCACCACATCGGTCGGCGGGGAGTCGTTGTTCGGGAGAACGAAGCCTCCCTGCAAACCAAAGAGCATGAGCAGTACGTGCAGGATGGACATAGCGACCTTCTTTCTTACTTAGTGCGGATATTTTCAAAGAACTGCCAAATACAGGCTATTTGCCTCTATTGGTCAGTAGGGTTTCCGCTACCCTGACTGATGATTATAGCCTGC
>CAZPQR010000033.1:0-7822 GCA_964588865.1 uncultured Gammaproteobacteria bacterium | reverse complement strand
TGCGTACGAGGGGATGGTTATCATCAGGCGACGATACCTGGAGGTTGCGTCGGTTCTGGTGACATCTGTTCTGCCGTAAGCGATGAACCGGGGTAGAGTCGCTGGAACTCATATCGTGCAACTTCTTCCCATTGAGCGACTTGCTTCTGGTCACCGAACTGGGCCAGACTGCTCTCGAGAGTACGTCTCATTGCTGCGGCATTGGGTGAGGGTTGTGTCTGCCGACCAAACTGCGCCTGACGTCTGGCCAGACACATGGCGACACCTAGACGGAAAGTGTGCCCTTTGTACCCATCCCAGTTGTCATACGAGTTGATGATGGCCAGCACCTCACCGACAGAGATTCTCAGCCCCCGATCACAGCGGTCTCGAAGTTCAATCGTATCAGAATGATAGGCTGAATAAGCTCGGACTTCTTTCCAGGAATATTCCACTGGATTGAGCACATACGACCTTGTATTTGACCAACCATTTGGGCGGATAACTACGATATACTTTTTGATCTGGATCGAGGTACCGTTGGGGTTATTACAGTGCCAGATCTGACCGACACGGATCGGCCGTTCGGAGTGCAGGTGCTCTACTCCCTTCGTGTCTTCGAACAGATAGAGTTCGTCTTTGCTGCTGTTGAACAGCAGAATGAGCGCAATAATCTCACAGACCAAAGAGACTGGCAACAGGAATTGTTTGGAAAACAGGGTTACATCATGATGCTGCCGCGAGACAAATAGTGCAGCAATCATGAACCCGATGCCGATCAACCCAGAGACATTTGAGTACTTGGCTAACTCCTTGAGCCGTTCCTCGGATTGAGAATCGGGAATAGTAACGCAATATTCACAGCCTGGTTTGTACATATTGAACCTCACGACGTTAGGCCAGATTCACCTAACGACAGAGTGCCAAGATACAGCCATCCCTATCAGATGACAGGGCATTCCGTATCAGGGCGATGTGTAAATGAACTAGAGCTACCCTACTGATTTTTGCCTCTACCGTCAAGCCTCCACTTGTCGTTTCGACCGAAGTCCCGCTCGGGCGGGACAAGAGGAGAAACCTTTATTACGACTTGCCTTAGCCTCTAAAGTAAATGAAGATTTCTCTAGTCCTTGGTCGGCGGTGAGGTCCATAGAAATCCTTATTAAACACTGCATTGCCTCGTCAGTTTCTCGGCTCGTTATCTTGTGGAAAGCTGGGAGAAGTCCAATCATAGTTGGTGGCTGCATTGTGTGTAATAAGGGTTTCTCCGCTCACCTCTCGCCGCGAGAGGTTCGGTCGAAACGACAGGCTGGGGGTGGCTAGTACATTATTCCTCAACGCGAGGGACTATCTCCTCTCCTGTCAAAGCAAAGTCAAACAAGTCGATAAATTTGGGATTATAGATTTGGATCAGTTGTAATTTTTTGTTTCTATTCCAGCGTTTGATTTGCTTCTCGCGTGCGATGGCCTCTAATGGACTGCCGAAATGTTGGAAGAAGAGCAGTTTGTGTGTATTGTAGTGGGCGCTAAAACTTCGAGGATTATATTTCGTCCGATGCTCAATAATTCGTCGTTCTATGTCATTGGTAACGCCGACATAAATGCAGGTATTGTATTTGTTACTAATTATATAGGTAGTGTAGATGCGATCAGGCATTGGAGGTTAGATAAACTGTAATAAAGGTTTCTCGGCTCGTTATCCTATGGAAAGTTTGGAGAAGCCCAATTATACTTGGTGGCTGTATTGTCTGTAATAAGGGTTTCTCCGCTCACCTCTCGCGGCGAGAGGTTCGGTCGAAACGACAGAGCAGAAAATAAAACAAGGCATCGAATGATACCCTGTTTTCAAATTGTTGTTTAACGTTTAGACCACTGTGGAGCTCTACGGGCTCGCTTCAAACCTGGCTTCTTACGTTCTTTCTTGCGAGAATCACGAGTGAGCAAACTGTTTTTCTTCAAAGTCGATTTGACCGCCTCATCCATCTTCAATAAAGCGCGAGCAACAGCATGACGTACGGCTTCTGATTGGGAAGATTTACCACCACCAGAAACTTTGACGGAGATGTTCAAGCGATCTTGGCCGACCAACTTCATTGGTTCGAGAATATTCTCTTGCCACTGGGCATACGGGAAATACTGCTTCCAATCAACGTCATTGACGGTCATGGTGAAAGCCTGATCATCAGATTTGTTGATGCGCAGACGGGCAACAGCAGTTTTGCGGCGACCGACAGTGATAATAGTGGTAGTTCGAGCAGTCATGGTTTAGAAATTAGGACTTAGTTTCAGTCTTAGGTTTAGGAGGGTTACCGAAAGTCATACGCTTAATACGAGCAGAGCGTAAACGGTTCTTGGGTAACATGTCATTGACCATTTTCCATAGCAACTTTTTGGGATTCTTGAGATTCATCTCTTTCAACGGAGTGGTGATGATACCACCTGGGTAACCAGTGTAACGGTGATAGACTTCCTTTTCCAATTTCTTACCGCTGAATTTGAGCTTATCGATATTATAAACTTTAACCATATCTCCCCCATCGATATGAGCTTGGTAGTCAACTTTGTGCTTACCAATCAACCAGGTAGCGATCTGAGTAGCGATACGGCCAGCGTTGGCAGAGGAAGCGTCAATTGTCTTGATTTCTCGTTTGATCATAGTAGGATTTAGGAATTAGGCGTTAGTAATCCGCTTATTGTAGATATTCAATTTGAGCTACGGTAGCGCCATCACCTTTGCGTACTCCCAGCTTGACGACGCGGGTGTAACCGCTGGTACGATCAGCGAAACGAGGCACATAGACTTCGATTAGTTTCTTGACAGCCTTCTTATCAAGCATCAGAGCGTTCAATTCGCGTTTGGAGACTAAAGTCTTCTTCTTGGCCAAGGTGATCAGCTTATCAGCCAATGGTTTGATAGCCTTAGCTTTGGCTTCGGTGGTCTTGACCTTTTCAAATAAGACTAAGCTGGTAGCCAAGCTTAAGAGAAGCGCTTTGCGAGGGGCGGCTTTGCGGTCGAGAATAACTTGTTTCTTGCGATGCTTCATATTGGGCTTTAGGAATTAGTCTTTAGGCGTTAGTAATTGGTAGTTGAGTAGCTAGGCGGCAGCTTCTTCTGTTTCAGATTCTTCTTCGGCAGCGGCTTCAGCTTTCTTGGATTTCTTCTTGGGTTTAGCTTCGACTACTGATTGTTCTTTGATGAAGCTGAAGTGTTCGATCAAAATATCAGATGACAAGGCGATAGCTTCCTCACCGGTGATAGAACCATCGGTGGTGATAGCCATGACCAAGCGTTCATAATCGGTTTGTTGACCGACACGAACGTGTTCGATCTCGAAGCCAACATTGATAACTGGTGAGAAGATAGCATCGATATCGATGGCTCCAATCTCGCCTTTGTGCTTGCTCTGAGTGTCGACGGCTAGATAACCACGACCCCGGCTGATAGTCAATTCCATCTCCAGGACGGCCTTCTTATCAGTTAGGGTGGCGATTACCATGTCTGGGTTGGTAACTTCTGCTTGAGCATTGGGCTTGATGTCAGCACCAGTGACGACCTTCTCGCCTTTGGCGGATAGGGTCAAGACAACCGGCTCATCGCCATGCAGCTTAACGTTCAATTTCTTCAAATTCAAAATGATATCTACCACATCTTCTTTGACATGGTCGATAGTCTGAAATTCATGCTGGACACCAGAAATTTTGATACTGGTGACAGCAGCGCCGGGTAGCGACGATAAGAGGACGCGTCGCAGTGAATTGCCGAGGGTGACACCGTAGCCAGGGAAACAAGGCTCAATGACTACTTCGTAGACATTGGCTTTCTTTTCCTTATAGGATACGGATTTTGGTAATTCGATTAATCCCATGAGCGTTTATAAAAAGTTGATTATTATCGTGAGTAGAACTCAACGATTGGTTTAGTATCAATGTTGGCTGGCAGCTCTTCTTTCAACGGGTCGGAAGTGACGGTAATCGTCATCTTGTCCCAGTCGACGGTGAGCCAGCTAACGGTGGGCTTAGCTTTCTTCTGTTCTTCGATCAAATTCTTCCAGTAGGCGGTCTTGAGCTTGGAAGTACGAACAGAAATCGTCTGTCCGATCTTGACTGAATAAGAAGGAATGTCGGTTTTGACTTTGTTGACCGCTACGTGACCATGAGTAACTAACTGACGAGCCAGACGACGAGTCTTGGCCAAGCCAGCACGGTAGACCACATTGTCCAAGCGTTTCTCGAGCAACTTCATCAAGTTCTCACCAGCATCACCAGTCATACCCTTGGATTTCTCGAACAGATTGGAGAATTGACGTTCAAATAAGCCGTAAATCAATTTGGCCTTCTGTTTCTCGCGCAGCTGCTTACCGTAGTCAGTGGCTTTGCGGAATCCCATCTTGGTTGGGCCGTGTTGTCCTGGTGGGTAATTTCTCTTATTCCATTTCGGAGTATCGAAAATATCCGTTCCTTCACGGCGAGAGATTTTGACTTTGGGACCTGTGTATCTACCCATAGTAGTTGGAAGTTGTTAGTTTAAAGTTGAAAGTTTTAGACGCGGCGGACCTTCTTGGGTCGGCAACCGTTGTGTGGGATAGGAGTTTGGTCTTTGATTGATAAGACATCGAGACCATGAGCGTGCAAGGCACGGACAGCGGCTTCACGACCAGAACCAACACCTTTGACGAAGACATCGACTTCTTTCAAACCATAATCTTTGGCTTGATCAATAACTTTCTTGACGATCAATCCGGCAGCATAAGGAGTCGGCTTCTTGGGACCTTTGAAACCAGTATTACCGGCGCTGGACCAAGCGATAACATTTCCGGCCTGATCAGTCAGGGTGACTAAGGTGTTATTGTACGTAGCTTGAACATAAGCTCGGCCACGAGTGACTGTGCGCTTCTTCTTGTTCTTCTTAGTTGTTGTCGTTGGTTTGTCTACCATCGTAATAGTGTTTAGATTGGAGAATTATTGTTATAAATCTTGGTCCGAGTACCTAGTCGCGAGTCCCAAGTACCTCTCTGCTATGTCTTCTGTGCAGCTGGCTTCTTACCGCTGGTAGCAGTGCGTCGGACGTTGCCACGGATAGTGCGGGAATTGGTCTTGGTGCGTTGGCCACGGACAGGTAAGCCTTTGGCGTGACGAGAACCGCGGTGGGAACCAATTTCTTTCAATCGTTTGATATTAGTCAGGATTTCACGACGAAGATCACCTTCAACTTTGTAGGTGTCCTCAATAATACGGCGTAATTTGTTGACTTGGTCTTCGGTCAGATCTTTGACACGAATGTTTCCGTCAATATTGGTCTGAGCCAAAATCTTGACAGCTAGGGTCGGGCCAATGCCATAGAGGTACGGTAAAGCCGCTTCGACTCTTTTATTATTAGGTAAATTGACGGATGCGATTCTAGCCATTGTTTTTTTAGGTTGGTAGGAATGTAGATTAGTAGATTGGTAGTTTTGTAGAGGGGTGTAGTTAGTAGATTGTAGTGGATACCTGATGCTACCCAACTACCACTCTACTTTGCTACTTTCTAACCTTGTCGTTGTTTATGCTTAGGATTTTCACAGAGACAGACTACGCGTCCTTTGCGGCGGACGAGCTTACATTTCTTACACATGACTTTGACCGATGGACGTACTTTCATATAGTTGTAATTCGTAACTGGTAATTCGTTATTAGGGAAGAGAATTCTTAACCCTAGTGACGAATAACTAATAACTATTTTCTATAAGTAATTCTGCCTTTGGTTAAATCGTAGGGGCTGATCTCCATAACTACCCGATCCCCTGGGATAATACTGATACGATGCAAGCGCATCTTACCGGACAAATGAGCCAGAATCATCTGACCATTGTCGAGTAGGACCTTGAAGGTGGCGTTCGGTAGTTGTTCATCTACCACGCCTTCCATCTGGATAAAGCCCTTGCTGTCTACAATTCCTGATTCTGACATGTATTGCTGATAACAAAAAAATACTTCTTCATCTGTGGTGCCACGTATTTAACTGGTTCTCACACCCATGAAGAACAGCGTATTTTGCGCTAGTTGTTGATAATTTTTCAAAGCAGGATAATTATACAGTTTTGGTGGGAGTTGTCAAGAAGAAGGCAGGCATGAGACGTAAAGCGTAAGGGGTACGGGGTAATATGTCAGACGTAACTAGGAAAACCTAGCAGAAGCTAAGAAATAGCAGCAAATAACTGATGACTATTGACATTAGCCCTATAATATAGTAAATTTTGAAATCGACAAATTGTCGTTTGTACACTAACAATTGATCCAATCCAAACCTAGCAACGGAGGTAACCCGTGACTACCAGGCGTATTGTTGGCTTCGTCTCACTCGGAGTTTTTGTCATCAGTCTGTGGATTTACCTGGCCAATACCTTTCATTACGTTGAGAAACATGAACTGGGATACACCTTCGATCGTTTCAATGGCGAAGTTCAGATCGTCCCTCACACAGGGTGGGTGGTCAGGAATCCGTTTCATTACTCCGTCTATACCATCGATCTCCGACCGTATCAGGTTTCGATTACTGCTGCTACTGCTACCGCAGGAATCAGTGATCGTATTCTTAACGCCAAGTTGGTGAAGTTTAATCCCGCAGGATTGCAAACCTTCGTTTCCTGGCACGGATGCGGAGCTGGTGGAAGCGTCGATAACTTGAAGGAGATTCTCAAGTGTTACGCTTTTGATAAGCAGAACGGCGCGGACTGTCCTTTCGTGACAGTAGTGAGCGAACTCTCTCCCGACCAAGCGCCTATCGTGCCTCAACCGCAGGAGTTCAAGTAGGAGCGCACATGACGGGAGAGCAATTTCTTGATCGTCTGTGGCGGCTCCAGCAGCAAAAGTGGTTGAGATATACCATTATAATGCTGCTGACACTGCTACTACTACGAGTTAACTTGCTGACCTACAGCGGTCCGACTGAGATCGGTATCGCTCGCAACATTCTGACTGGTCAGACCTGGCCGATGCCCAAGGGGTTGCGTTTCAAGCTACCGTGGGTATTGGTGCCGCACATCGATACACGCCCGATACGAGTGTCGGTGGATTCGGCTGGTCATGGCTATAGCGCCAAGTTGGTGCAATTCGTCCCATCAGAATGGGAGTCATTCGTGAAAACGGAAGGCTTCTACTTCTGGTGGTGGGCCAATCGGATTTCTTTCAACTGCGGCTACCGCGATGAACACCGAGGGATCAAGGATATATTCCGAGGTTATGCCTACGGGGTCAAGCAATATCCTTTCCTAGTGGTGTTGGAGGATGTGGGTCAAGAATAAATAGTAGCGGCGACTAGTCTATTTTGATAGTCGCCGTTTTATTTTATCTTGACACTCCCCTTCCATTATTGTACGATTGCGAATCCTTTGGATACACTGTCCGGAGAATGTTCATCTCAATACGCAGGAGGTAGGTGCCGTGAAACAAGAGAAGATATTACTTCTTTTGCAAGAGGCTTCGCGTCCAGATTGTAGACCAATCAGGCGTATCGCGATTCAAGCTGAACTTGAGCACGCGATAGCTATGGCAAATGATCCAGAACTTCTCGATAGAGATCCTCATTCGAGGATTACCGCGAAAGCGCTAGAAACTGTCATGGCCGCGCTGTATGTTCAAACAACTACGCATCGGCCACAGGCCCTTGTGGGCCTGTTCCCACTATTTGCCATGTTGTGTGGCGATCCTACGTCAGAGCTGTATTATTTGGCTGAAATAAATTGGAAGCTTGTTGAATAAGCCTCCAAACAAAGTAAAACGTGCGGCCGCTGGCTTATGAGCCAGCGGCCGTTTTATTAACCAGATAAACCCCCAGGCGTATGCCTGGGGAGTGCGTTTGTAAGCG
>CAZPQR010000032.1:5642-8133 GCA_964588865.1 uncultured Gammaproteobacteria bacterium | reverse complement strand
TTGACAATGAAGCATTAAACCAGCACAATTGTAGTGTTCCGCATGGGCGTGTAGCTCAGTCGGTTAGAGCACGGCCCTTATAAGGCCGGGGTCGATGGTTCAAGTCCATCCACGCCCACCACCTGTTTGTTTATGGGTCGATGATTTCCGCCTCGACTTCAGTCTCTGGCGAGACGGGCAAGTCCACCTGCCTGCTGGCAGGCAGGTCCACGCCCACCAATATATATTTATAGCTGCTTCTGCGGCGTGGCAGGTAAGGCCGAGGTCATCCTCTCTCGGCAAGATCATGCCTATCAATTTAAAAAAATTTAGTTAGCACAAATAATAATCACCGTGAATCAATCACCAACGCCAGTCCCAAACCAAAGTTTCACCACACTTGGCATCAACCAGAATATTTTGGGTATTCTTGACCGTTTACAATTTACTACACCGACCCCAATCCAACACAAAGCCATCCCGATCGCCGTCACTGGCAAAGATCTGATCGGTGTGGCCCAGACCGGTACTGGTAAAACTTTAGCTTTCGTCATTCCATTGATGCAGCGACTGCAAGTACTAGGTGGCTTAGGCTTGATCGTAGTCCCGACTCGTGAGCTGGCCATTCAGGTAGAAGAAGTAGTGGAGAAATTAGGTCGACCCTTACGCATGAATTCGGTTGTTCTTATCGGCGGTACTGACATTCGCAGACAATTGTCAGCTTTGAATCGTAACCCTCATATTATTATCGCTACACCGGGACGTCTGCTTGATCACATGACACAACGTTCAGTCGATCTCCGTCGCGTGAAAATTGTTGTTCTTGATGAAGCTGATCGTATGTTCGACATGGGATTCGCTCCGCAGATCAAGCGCATCATGAGTGCTTTGCCCGACAAACGTCAGGTAATGCTTTTCTCCGCTACCATGCCTGATTCGATCGTCAAGCTTGCTACTGCCTACATGGAGTTGCCGCTACGCATCGAAGTCGCTCGGGCTGGTACTTTGACGGACAAAGTGCAGCAAGAATTTCTGATGGTTAACAAAGAAGAGAAGATTCGTCTATTGGATACCTTATTGGGACAGTACAAAGGTACGGTCTTGGTTTTCTCCCGCACCAAGCATGGTGCCAAACGCATCAGCCAAGCTGTCAGCGCGATGGGACATCGATCGACGGAAATTCATTCCAACCGCTCGCTAGCCCAACGTCAGGATGCTATCCGCGGTTTCAAGACTGGCAAATATCGAGTGTTGGTTGCTACCGATATTGCTGCTCGCGGCATCGATGTGCAGGATATTGAATTAGTCGTCAACTTCGATATGCCAGAGGACCCAGAAGATTATGTTCATCGTATCGGTCGTACTGGACGGGCAGGGTCAACGGGTTTGGCTATCACTTTCGTCTCAGCCGATCAACGAGGTAAGGTCCGTGACATCGAACGTCTGACGCGCACTACCGTAGCCATGAAACGTCCAACCACTTTGGCTCCAGTTAGACCTCGGGTCGAAGCAGAAGCTTCTAGATTTCACGCTGACATTCCTGAAGGTAGAACTCGAGCAACTTCCCGACCATTTACTCGCGGTCGTCGACCAGGTAGCTCACGTTTCTCCGATCATACACACAGTCATAGTGGAGGAGATAGTACTATGAGAGCAGATCATTCATTCGGACGACGTCGCAGCCAATCAACACGTCGTGACAGCAAACGAGGCATGGGTGGCAAACGCCGAGCACCAAGCCGCTACAGTCGGTAACTATTTAAACTCTTTTCTCCCATGAAGAAAATAATGTTATTCCTACTAGCAGTGATACTGGTAGCTATTTTCGTTGCTGTCTATACAACATTTTTCGGTCAGAAAACTGTCGCCGGTCAAGTCTATGATTGTGTCACCAATCAACCGATTGCCAACGCCACTGTCACAGCTCGCCAACAAGGTTGGGGTTGGGACGGTTATCTAGTCTGGGACAAGAACTATTGGGTCACAAGCCCAAGTGATGCTTCTGGACTATTTACTATTCGGTTCACTCATGGACGATCGGCTAATCTTTGGGTAACCAAAGATGGTTATCGGACAGCTCTGCAGTACGAATATCCCTCACCAGCAGTAAGAGTGGGGATGGTTCTCGGTAAAGCATCTGACTTTTCCCAAAATTGCCAATCGTTACAATAACTTTATGGCCAAGAAATTCCAAAAAAACGTAGAAGATTTTGTTTGTGAACATTGTGGACACGAAGTGATGGGTAATGGTTATACCAATCATTGTCCTAGGTGCCTCTGGAGCAAACACGTGGATGTCAATCCTGGCGATCGGGCAGCAGAATGCGGTGGTATGATGGAGCCGGTGGCTTCAGAGGGCTCCAGTGAGAATATGATTATCGTACACGAGTGTATTGACTGCGGCTATCGTAAGAAGAATAAGATTTCGCCTGACGACAATATTGATGAGCTGGCCAAAGTGGCGAGGAAGACGTTTAACTAGTAATTAAGAATGAAGAAAGCAGAATTAAGA
>CAZPQR010000032.1:0-5542 GCA_964588865.1 uncultured Gammaproteobacteria bacterium | reverse complement strand
CCGGAATTATTCGTAATAAATTGAAGATTGAAGGATCGATCAAGAATGCTAAGGCCTTCCTACATATTCAGAAAGAGTTCGGGTCATTTGATAAATACATCTGGCAATTTACCAAAGGCAAAACGATCAAAAATCGTTGGAAGATTTCTCAAGAGTTACCGGCCAAGACCCTTGAAGCAGAAATGATGAGCAAGGATTTGAAAACGCGAGGCTTCACCTTCTGCGGTCCGACGATCTGCTATGCTTTCATGCAGGCAGCTGGCATGGTGAATGATCATTTGGTGAGTTGTTTCCGCTACGCAGAAGTTAGCAAGTAGTGATTTTTTCAAATAAGAAAGCCCCACATGTATCATGTGGGGCCTGTATTCATTATTCAGCCAGATTGAAGTTGGCGCGATGAACCATTAGACCAGATCCGGCCACGATCGGTTCGAAGTATTCGTTGACCAGATCCCAGAAGGCTTTCTGCTGTTGGTCGTCCAGTGGATTGAAAAGTTCTGCCAGCTGGCGACTCGTTGCTTCGTTGAAATTGTACAGATGGTATTTGAGCCAACGCTCGAGTACAGCTTCCAGAGTGCGGTCGCCATCGACCCGGCCTTGTTTGGAGACTTTGGTCGCCTGTCTGACGAGCTGAAGCATGTGTTCTGCTGTGACGCTGCCCGTCCCAGAACTGAATTGAATCTCGTACTTTAGTTTCCTCACCTTGGGATTGGCAGTGATCGGATCCACGTTCATGGGAATGGTGAGTGAGATACTCCCTAGAGTGAAGGTGCTAGCTTTCACGTGTGATAAGGCCCACTTAGGGACATTGGTCCGTGATGCAAAACTAGTTATGAGCTGCGGTTCTTCGGTGCCCATATCGATGTAGGCAGTGGGGTAAAAAAATGAACGATAGAAGCACCGTACGAAGATTGACATACCGAACAAGAGGGCGAACCCAAGAAAGAGGACGAAGAACATCCAAGAAATAGCACCCCAGTGTAGAAAGTTAGCTGCCACATTGAAGCTGATGGGTTCATACTGAGTGCCAGCGAGTAATCGTAGTCCCGAGATAAGTGCCCACGGTAAACCGAGCATTGTTGCCCATAGCCCCAGATAAACCAGCACTGACTTCCAAGCAGAACGTAACGGCATGACAACCTCCTGTGACGGGAAAGGGTAATTGTGAAGGGACGAAAAGTCACTACTTTTTAACAAAAAAAGACCATTAGGTCAAGTGAGACACATTATGTCTGAATGAAGAATTAAGAGTTAAGAATTAAGAATAACGGAAGTGCTTTGCATTACGACAATTCTAATTTCTTAATTCTTATTTCTTAATTCTCAATTCTATAGACCATAATCTTACGCCAGCGGTCTTGCAAGACTTTGATCGGTTGTTGCTGCGGCAAAGAGAAACTGTAGGAAATAATATAGGTTCCGGATTTACACTCGTGTTGTAATTTCTCATAGACCTTCGTCTGAATATTGGTCGGTAAACCGAAAATATAAATAATCGAATAATTACTTAGGTCAAGCTGATAGAGATCACCGCAGATAATCTGTGTCTTGGATCGTACTCCGGCTAGCCACGTTCGCATCATCGCCCACCAGCAGAGGACTGGTGCGATCTCAATGCCGTCGGCGCGAAGTCCAAATTGTTTGGCAGCGACGATAACTGCGCGACCGTCACCAGAGCCAATGTCGATAAATCTGTCACTGGACGTCAGCGATAATTCCTGAAGCGCGCGGCGCAACATTTTCATATTGCTCGGCACATAAGGACCGAAGCGGCGGCCTTGGAGTGTCTGCCAAACTACGATGATGGCGATGGCAGTGATCAGGATAGTGAGGATGAGCTGTAGGATCATCTGATGTAATTGAGAGGGTTGGTGCGGCGACCACCGATGCGTACTTCATAGTGTAGATGAGGACCAGTCGATCGTCCGGTAGAGCCTGATTCAGAGATTTGTTGACCGCGAGAGACGCTCTGACCTTCTTTGACCAAGAGAGCAGAGTTATGAGCATAGAGTGTGGTCATACCATTACCGTGATCAATAACTACATAGTAGCCATAACCGCCATTATTCCAGCCAGCGGCAATGACGCGACCATTCTCGGAAGCGTAGACAGCAGATCCGATCGGTGTACCGATGTCGAGACCGGTATGACGCCACGAGAAGTATTGAGTAATCTTGTGACTACCAAGTGGCCATAAGAGAGTTGCGCCGTTGTCCTGTGTCGCTGGTGAGCCGATAATATTTTTCAGCACGCTGGCTGTTGTCGGAGGTTGATAGGCTTTGACTACTGCGGTGGCTGGTTTGATACCACCTGGAATTATCAAGTTCTCGCCACTGTGAATATCGCGTTCGCTCGATAGTTTGTTGAAGGCAATAATTTTGTCGACGTCAGTTTGGTATTTCTTGGCAATGGCAGCCAGAGATTCGCCAGCTTTGACCGTATGAATGGTGCCGGAAGTCGGTAAGATAGTTAATTTCTGTCCTGGCTTCAAGGCCGAGCGTGTCGTTAGGTCGTTGGCCCAGAGAATGGTATTAGTACTGATATTAAATTTCTGCGCGATTTCACTAATAGTGTCACCAGGTTGGACAGTATAGACGACATTACGCGTGCGTGCTGTCGGTAAACTTTCGATATCATTGATACTCGGCGCTTCGAGAGCTGTATCACCTTGGGTAATACTAAGGAACGTATCGGTATCGTTGTCACCGAAAGGCGAAGAAGCGATGGGGTTATCCAGCGCACCCATATCTTCCAGATAATTGGTGACCGTTGGAGCTGGTCGTGACGATGCGCTCTCAGTACTATAGGTGACGAAGTCTTCTTCTGGATTACCGATGATCTGAGCCAGTCGAGTAGGTGTGTCGAAATCCGACCGCACGAGATCACGAGCAGTAAGATTATTGGTAGCGGTCAACACTACGATGATAATTGCAGTCGCGGGGTAACCGAAGCGTTTGATCCAGTAGAGATATTTACTATTACTGTTGACGCCACCGCTGATCAGGAGGCGTTGCAGTTTGAGACCACGCAAATAAAGAAATAACGCCGGTTTGAGCAAGAGTTTCTTCAGCGACCATTTGATGCCTTTGCCAACTAACAAAAAAAAGGCACCAATGGGACCAGAGAGCAAGGTGACGAAGCGCACCAAATGGAGCGCTACGGTTACCAAGATTTTTTTCAGTCGGACATTAATAACGTACTGTCATCCATTCACCGTCCGCACTCATACGAGCCCAAGAATGCGAATCAATGATTAATTATGCGACTAATACTATACCATTTTCGTTGACAATTTTCAAGGAATTTCGTCAAGTTGCATAGCCACAAGGTTTGCCATATTGGCCGTAAATTGCTAATTTAAGAGGTATGACTAATGAGTATCAACCGTCACAGTTTGAGCCTAAGTGGCAACAATACTGGGATCAACAGTATTTGTATCGAGCAGAAGATTTCTCTACGAAACCTAAGCAATATATTTTAGTCGAGTTTCCTTATCCCTCTGGCGACGGTCTGCACGTCGGCCATTGTTTGTCCTATACCGCTCAAGATATTTTGGCGCGCTACCTGCGCATGAAGGGTAATAATGTACTGTATCCGATGGGGTGGGACGCTTTTGGTTTGCCGGCCGAAAATTACGCAATCAAAAATAAGATTCACCCCCGACAAGCAGTTGAGAAAAATATTGCCAATTTCAAACGACAGATCAAATCCTTGGGCATCTCTTTTGACTGGAGCCGAGAAGTTAATACGACTGATCCCAAATATTATAAATGGACTCAGTGGATTTTCTTACAACTTTACAAAGCTGGTCTAGCAGAAAAGAAATTAACCAAGATTAATTGGTGTCCCAAAGATAAAATTGGTTTGGCTTTCGAAGAAGTTGTTGATGGCAAATGTGAGCGTTGCGGTACGGAAGTAGAATTGCGGGATATCAATCAATGGATTTTGAAAATTACTAAATACGCCGATCGTTTGGTCGATGATTTAGAGACAGTCAATTTCTTACCTCATATCAAGAAGCAGCAGATTGATTGGATTGGGAGGAGTAAGGGGGTAGAAATAGAGTTTAAGATCGCGGGGTCCGCTATCGGGGATCCGAGTACCCAGTCGCAAGTACCGAGTCCCGCTCTTCGTGTCTTCACCACCCGCCCTGACACTATTTTCGGTGCGACGTTTCTGGTTATTGCACCGGAGCATCCGTTAATCCAGGAGTTAGAAGTTGGAAGTAAGGGGATGGGGCAGATTAAGAATGGGGATGAGATCAAAGAATACGTGATGGCGAGTAGGAAGTTGACTGATCGCGAGCGACAGGAGAAGAAGGATAAAACTGGTGTCGAATTGAAAGGCGTCAAAGCGCTACATCCTTTCACTCAGGAAGAGTTACCCATTTTCGTCGCTGATTATGTCATGATGGGTTACGGTACGGGAGCTATCATGGCTGTACCTGCACATGATGAGCGAGATTGGGATTTCGCCAAGCAGAAAAATTTGCCAATCCGGCACGTGATTAGCGGTGGCGATGAGCAGTCGGTCTATTCAGGAGATGGTTCTATGATGAACTCCCATGAGTTTGATGGTTTACCGAGTACCAGGGCTTGGCAAACGATCGCTGATGCTTTGGTAGCCAAGAAACAAGGCACAATAACTACTCACTATAAGTTACGTGATTGGATTTTTTCTCGTCAGCATTATTGGGGTGAGCCAATACCAATTATTATTTGCCAACATTGTGGCTACGTGCCGCTGGAAGACAAAGATTTGCCACTAGAATTGCCCGACGTGGCTCATTATGAGCCGACTGATACTGGCGATTCACCTTTGGCGGCCATTAGTGATTGGGTTAATGTCTCCTGTCCCAAATGTGGTGCTGCTGCCAAGCGGGAGACGGATACCATGCCCAATTGGGCAGGTTCGTCCTGGTATTTCTTGCGCTTCACTGATCCCTTGAATGATCAAGTACTAGCCGACAAGAAAAAATTGGATTATTGGCTTCCAGTAGATCTCTATAATGGGGGAATGGAGCACACAACGTTGCATCTTTTGTATTCTCGTTTCTGGCACAAGTTCCTCTATGATCAAGGATTGGTTCCTACGGTGGAACCGTATGCTCGACGCGTGTCTCACGGTATGATCTTGGGTCCTGATAGTCAGAAGATGTCCAAATCCAGAGGTAATGTCATTAACCCAGATGCTATCGTGGAGCAGTATGGTGCCGATACTCTGCGTCTGTATGAGATGTTCATGGGAGAATACGACGGTACCAAGATTTGGAACGATGGTAGTGTTCAGGGAGTGTATCGATTCTTGAAACGGGTGTGGGACTATTATCAAACGCTCGAATTCACCGACGCAGCGCAGACTGATATCTCTAGTTTGTTGCACCAAACGATCAAAAAAGTTGATGACGATATTAATCGTCGTTCCTACAATACACTAGTCAGCGGTTTGATGATTTTGTTCAAGGCTATTACTGAGCAGAAAATAACAGAGCGCAAAGCTTTGGAAACTTTCCTACTGCTGTTAGCACCATTAGCTCCACATA
>CAZPQR010000031.1:6056-8183 GCA_964588865.1 uncultured Gammaproteobacteria bacterium | reverse complement strand
CTACCGATGATGAAATTTTTAAACCTTATAGTTGTTTCGTGGAGAAGAAAATTGAAGGCGGACTCAAAGCGCAAGCAGAAAAAAACATTGAATTAGATACCAACGATCTAGCAAGTTGTGATTCGTTACGCGCGGCCAATTATATTCTGACTGTTTCCGCTGACTATGATAATCGTATCGATGAGGCTGTCCGTGATAACAATAGTATGGATGTCTCCTTACCGACAGCGGCGGCGGCCGAGACTCCGAGCTTCGATGATTTTGATACGACAGATATTTCAGCAACTTCCAGCAATGTCACGGTGGCTTTGACTAACGGGTCAAGTGAAAAGAAAGTAGTGATTGAGTACTCACCCGATTATTACTATTCTGATGAAGCCACACAAGGAATGTATCTCTACCAACAAGATACTGTTTATGATCAAGGTATTTATACAACTTCATTGAAAGGTTTAGAAGAAGAGACGTTGTATCATATTCGTGTTCGTCTGTTGAACACCAACGTGGTGTCCACTGATGAAACGTTCATGACCAAGAAAAATCCTCAAGCCGATGTTGATCGTTTGATTGGATTAAAAAGAATTGACCCAACCTGCAGAATTATTGATCAACAACCTTTGGGTACGAGCTTCTGGCAAGATTTGGGTTTGGATATGCCTAGTCGACAACCAATTTTGCGTTATCGTATTCAATGGAATAATGGCGGTTGGTCACCATGGTACATCCCTGGTCTCGGAGACGAGGACTGGAAAGTAAATACTAAGGGTGAAGATCGTCGTGTCTGGAGTTATTTCCAAGATCATGTCTTCCAATATGAAACTTGTGGAACTGATCCGTTGCCTGCAGCGGCTGTCAATCCAGTCACTACCAAAGATAAATACGGAGTGACGATTGATCGGGCACAAGAAGCCAAGAGTCCAATCTTGAATAATAAAATTGTTTCCTTCTCTTCAGCGCTAAAATATTTCAAACGAGCAGTGACCGGTGACAACTGGCAGATCTTACAAGACGCCTATGTCTATGGTGGTTACTCACTAGCAGAAATTACTGACTCCATTATCCGAGGTCCGGGTCTCGTGCATCCGACGATACCGGCCAAACTATGGCGGACTCAGAATCAGGTTCAAGTTAGTTCACAAAAAATTAATTAACTATCATGTCATGAAATAAAAACAAAAATATTCCAGTCATATATAATGTCAAAATGCCGACCGCTTGGTCGGCATTTTATGTTACAATTATGGTAATGAATATTATCTGGAGACTAGCTATCAATGCGCTGATTATTGCCGGACTATTTTCTTTCGTCCCGGGCGTTGGCGTGACCACACTCATGGGATTGGGCATAGTTGCTTTGGCTTTGGCACTGATCAATTCTCTATTGCCGCTGATGTTGCCGTTGGCGGGGATTGCCTTTAACTTAGGCAGTTATATCATTGCGCTGATTATTGCCGATGCCACCTTGGTGTGGACTGGTATTAGATTGCTGGGTATTATTTTCGTCACCGACTTATCAGGCTTAGTCATCGCGGTGGTCGTAGCCGCAGTTATAAGTTGGTTTGTACAGAGTTTGGGATTTGACTTTTCTACTCGACCCAAACCGAAATTGTAATCGGATCAAGGAATACAAAAACCGCCTCGCATCAGATGATGCGAGGCGGTTTAGTAGTTAAGCGGTGACTTTGGATTTGGTCTTCCAGCAGCGAGTACACATAGAGATACGTTTGCCGTCGAGCTTCTTGGGTTGAACATTTACTTTCTGACGACGTTTCGTAGCGATGTTAGATTTGCTGCGTAGGTTGGACATTTGAGGACCGCGACCACAGACTTCACAGAATTGTGCCATAGGATTTTGAGATGATTGTTATATAAGCTATAATTGATTCACGACCGCTGGATAATACCCTTTTTTAATTTTTTTGTCAATTGTATGATTCTTAGCCTCTTTTTCACTGACCCAGCACAAGCGTTGTTATTGTGTTTGGCGATTATAATAGTTATATCAGTCCATGAATATTCCCACGCTTTGGCTGGCTATCTCTTGGGTGATAAAACAGCTGAACACGAAGGTCGATTGACCCTGAATCCGTTAGCGCATCTCGATCCGATGGGAACGGTGTTGCTAAT
>CAZPQR010000031.1:2684-5956 GCA_964588865.1 uncultured Gammaproteobacteria bacterium | reverse complement strand
ATAGCCTTGACGACTTGCCAGGTTTATGATAACTTAAGGCAGGTCATTTAAGTAACAGTTAATGCTCATACCCGCGCGCCACTTATGGCCGGGTAACCGTGAACCTCACTTAAGGGTTCGCGCTTGTTTTAAAAAAAATATGCCAACATCATCACAATTACTACGCGGCGCCCGTAAGCCGTTCAAGAAGAAGTCCAAGACTCCAGCTTTGATGACGACGTTGAATAGTCTTCGTCGTACGAAGCGCGAGTTGCCTGATGGCAGCCCATTCAAACGTGGTGTCTGCGTCAAAGTAACAACCACAACCCCCAAGAAGCCAAACTCGGCCTTGCGTAAGATCGCTCGTGTCCGTTTGTCCAATGGTCAGGAAGTTACTGCCTATATTCCTGGTATCGGTCATAATCTCCAAGAACACTCCGTGGTCATGATCCGCGGTGGTCGTGTCAAAGATTTACCAGGTGTCCGTTATCACATCGTTCGTGGTGTCTATGATGCCCAAGGTGTTCAAGGACGCAAACAAGGTCGTAGTCTCTACGGAGCCAAGAAAGAAAAGGCTAAGTCCTAAACAGTTACTCGTTATTAGTTAGTCGGGTTAAACCCCAATAACTAATAACTAATTACTAACCACAATACTATGAGAGGAAAACGAGCACCCAAACGAATTATCAAAGCCGACAGTAAGTTCGGTCGTGTCGATATTGCCAAAATGATTAACCGCATCATGGAGCGCGGCAAGAAATCCGTCGCCCAACGTATCGTTTATGATGCATTTGAAATAATTTCTGAGAAGACTAAGCGCGATCCATTGGAAGTTTATGATATGGCGCTTCGTAATGTCGGTCCTAACCTCGAGCTCAAAGGACGTCGTGTCGGTGGTGCCAACTACCAAGTGCCAATCGTTGTTATTGGTGACCGCAAGATCGTCTTGGCTCATCAGTGGATTATCAATGCCGCGCGTGCCAAGAAAGGTAAACCAATGGCTGTTAAGCTAGCTGAAGAAATCATGGCCGCTTCCAATAATGAAGGCGATGCTATCAAGAAGCGAGAAGACGTACACAAGATGGCAGAAGCCAACAAAGCCTTCGCTCACTTTGCGTAGGCTTTCGGCTATTCACTGCTGCCAGTATTTGATCCTAATATTAAAATCGATAAGTTCGTAGCATTACAATTATGTCCACAGAAAATTTAAGTTTAGAAAACGTCCGCAATATCGGTATCATTGCGCATATCGATGCCGGTAAAACTACCGTCTCCGAGCGTATTTTGTTCTATACCGGTAAGAAGCATAAGATCGGTGAAGTACACGAAGGTCAAGCTGAAATGGACTGGATGGAGCAAGAGAAAGAACGTGGTATCACTATTACAGCTGCTGCTACGACCTGTTTCTGGCCGATCGTTGATTGGTTGGGCGGTGGTACTGCGCGTATTAACATTATCGATACTCCTGGTCACGTTGATTTCACTGTCGAAGTAGAGCGCTCCTTGCGCGTCCTTGATGGTGGTGTCGTGGTATTTGACGGAGTCGCTGGTGTAGAACCACAATCAGAAACTGTCTGGCGCCAAGCTGATAAGTACAACGTGCCTCGTATTGCTTTCATCAATAAGATGGATCGCATGGGCGCTGATTTCTATCATGACTTAGCAACCATTCACGAACGTTTGACCAAGAAGGCGTATCCTATCCAATTACCGATTGGCGCCGCTGAAACATTTGAAGGATTGATCGATTTATTCTCTCGCAAAGCTGTCTACTACCTTGATGAAGAAGGTAAGAAATTTGAAGAACGCGATGTGCCTGCTGATATGAAAGACAAAGTCGAGGAGTACCGTGCTCGCTTGGTAGAAGCCTTGGTTGAATATGATGAGGCTGCTATGGGCCGTTATCTCGAAGGTCAAGAAATTGACGTCATCGAATTGAAGAAATTGATGCGCAAAGCGGTCATCACTGATCAATTCATCCCTGTGCTGTGTGGCTCAGCTCTGAAGAACAAGGGTGTGCAGTATCTCCTGGATGCTGTCACTGCCTATTTGCCATCACCACTGGATGTACCTCCAACCAAAGCTTTCGACGTTGATGATCATTCCAAAGAGATTGTTCGTAAGCCAGATCCTAAAGCTCCCTTCACTGCTTTGGCTTTCAAAATTGCTACCGATCCTTTCGTCGGACGTATTACCTTTATCCGCGTTTACTCTGGTACTTTGGAATCTGGTTCTTATGTCATGAATGCTTCCAATGGTGAGAAAGAACGTATCGGACGATTGCTCCGCATGCACGCCAACTCACGTGAAGAAATCAAAGAAATTTCCGCTGGTGATATTGCTGCGGTCGTCGGACTCAAAGCGACTATTACTGGTCACACACTGACCGACGAGAATAATCCTGCAGTATTAGAAAGTATCACTTTCCCAGAACCAGTTATCGATGTGGCTATCGAACCGAAGACCAAACAGGATCAAGAGAAGATGGGTATGGCTATTGCCAAGTTGGCTGAAGAAGATCCAACCTTCCGTGTACGAACAGATGAAGAAACAGCTCAGACGATTATTTCTGGAATGGGTGAGTTGCACTTGGAAATTATCGTTGACCGTATGAAGCGTGAGTTCCATGTCGAAGCTAATGTCGGCCAACCTCGTGTCGCCTACAAGGAAACTATTTTAGGCGAAGCCGAAGGCGAAGGTAAATACATCAAACAGTCTGGTGGTCGTGGTCAATATGGACACTGCTGGGTCAAGATCAAGCCTCGCGAACGTGGTAAGGGTTATGAATTCGTCGATGAGGTTAAAGGTGGTACTATTCCTCGTGAATTTATCACACCTATCAACAAAGGTATTCAAGAGACTTTGACCAAGGGTATTATTGCTGGTTACCCCATTATCGATGTAGAGGCGGCGGTATTTGACGGTTCGTATCACGATGTCGACTCTTCGGAAGCAGCTTTCAAAATGGCTGGATCGATGGCTTTCAAAGAAGCTTTCATGAAAGCTAAGCCAATCATCTTGGAGCCGATTATGAAAGTTGAAGTCACTACTCCGGAAGCCTACATGGGAGATGTTATCGGTGATCTTAACTCCAAGCGTGGACAGATCAATGAAATGACTGATCGCTTAGGTGTCAAAGTTATTCACGCACAGGTGCCGTTGTCAGAAATGTTTGGCTACGCCACTTCGCTCCGCGGTATGACCCAAGGACGCTCTTCTTACTCCATGGAATTCGGTCACTATCAAGAAGCCCCGAAGAATATTATCGAGCAGATTAAGTTGGGGAAGAAATA
>CAZPQR010000031.1:0-2584 GCA_964588865.1 uncultured Gammaproteobacteria bacterium | reverse complement strand
GGATGCGATCCTGATACTCATCGTCCAGTTCAACGATGTCCCTTTCTAGACTGGCGATGGAGTGATTCAGTTTTTGCATTGCATCCTCATCTAGGTACTTACCTTCAGCTTGAAGTTGGTCCAACAATTTCTCAAGCTGGTAGTTTTCTTTGTTACGAAGTCGGCGAATCCGATCTACCTCACATTGAAAACGGTGAGTTTCTTGGCTACCGACTGGCGCCAGTTTGAGAATGTTGACGTGATACTGATACTTGATCTCAGGCCAGACAGTGAATTTGCCTAGTACAACGGCAATTAGCAAGACGAGGCTTATCAGGATCTTTCGTTTCATCGAACGTCTCCTCTAGTGTCTGAGTCAATGAATGACTACGTCTCCGCAGTCAACCAGCAGAACGTCTCTCTTGTGACGACGGATGACACCACTGGGCGTACCGCGTGAGACATGTCTCACCCAACCAACAATGATGATGTCGGCTGGACCAATGACCGAGAGTGTATCTTCTATCTCATCCACTGCCATGGCAATACCGCGATCGCCACGCTTCATAAGAATAAGGTCACGAGGATGCTGAAGTCGAACTCCGACATGATAAATCTCGTCAGCACTGACTAAGGGGATTTGATTGCCATTAAAATAGCAGCACGTAGGCAATTCGCTGCCTTTGGGTGGTAGGATATTTTTGCGTGTGGCTAAGATACCTCTGCTACTCAAGGCCAGGCGAACTCCACCAATGCGGAAATGAAGAAACTCCTGTTCAAGTAAATTGAAACGGAAGCTGGGAGTTTGCATCGAAGCTCCTTCGGTGGTTAGAACTAACTATGTGAGGAACGATACTAAGTCAGAGACTAACTCAGCGGAAAGAAAATTGCAAATAAAGAACACCCCGTCAGAAGGACGAGGTGTAGTGGAATCGGGTTAGCTCTTTTGGCTGGTGAGCCAGTCGGGTCCATGGTCAGGATGGACGTGAGCAAAATCGTCGAGCGTCAGGTTGTTCATGCGAGGAGCGCGCGAAGACTCGATTCTATAAAGGAGCCAAAATACTACGAGGACACTGGGGATGAGTTCTTCCATGGTGAGCCTCCTCGATTGGGGATGAGACAACAAAGTACAAACAATAAAGTTATTCTGCCCCTTTCATAAGAAACGTCAAGTAAGGTAACGCCCCAGTGAGTGGTTCACTGGGGCGTGCTTTAGTTACGCTGGAAGGAGGATCCATCCTCGCCATCATGAGTTGATAGCCTGTCTAGTCGAGTCCCAGTAAGTCGGTTGATGGGATTGGCAGCTTCAGAAGCTGTAAGCTGTATATGCGACAGCCAGTTATCAACGATCTCGGCGTCTGAAGCAGTAGTTGGGATGCTCGGTGTTGGCGGCGGTGACACTGCTTCTGGTCTGTAGTTGCGTCTGGTAATCCGGAAGCATAGAAGTATGTCTTGCAGTTCGCGTATCTTCGGAGCAACAAACGTGAAATAGAGTATGATCAGGATGACGGCAGTGGCTGAGGCTCCTAAGACAGCAAAAAGATTCCAAGCACCATGTATCAATTGGCTCATGTTCACCTCCATGTCGTTAGGTATTGCTAGGTCGCAGATTCTGCCAGTTCACCGTCAGGAAATTCAGCAATGAGTCGCCAAGAATCAGCCGGGCAGGTCATCATTTTTCTGCTCAATTCACATGTGGTACGTGGTCGGTGACTTTTGAAAAGTCATAACAGACATCGAAGAACTGGACCTTGAGGATTCCCACTTCACGTGGCAAATCGTAGGTTGCTAGGACTGCCAGCATGAGCCACTCAATATGATGTCGTAGTGCCCAGTTGTAATCTTCGGGACGTTCACGATCATCGCAGGCCTTGGCTAGTGCGCGTAGACCATTTTTGATATTAGGAGCCTGAGCGAAGCGTTGAATGGATTCAAGATCGGCCGGTCGAAAGAGTGACTTACCTCGTTCTTTGGCCATCAGACTGTAGAGTTCCCTCTGAAGCATCGCTTGGGCTGTGGCAGAATCACCATATCCGATATAGGTCGACATCATGCCTCCTATAGAGCGTGTGAAATGTACGTGTGATTAAATTATACTAAAGCGCATTGATGGAAGTGTCAATTTACCCCGTTGGATACAAAGTTATCTAGCGGGGTAAACCCCACGAGACAAAGTTATCTAATGAGGTAAAGAAAACCGCGACGCTGAAGCGTCGCGGTTATGATAGTCTAATCAGATTCTAGCAGGCCTAATCGTATTTCGACCACTAGAGAATCGGGATGTGTCTGGCTTTGGCCTGCTCTTTGGTGCTTCGCTTCCAAGTAGCCAGCCGAATTTGCTCTGACTGACGAGTGATCAAGAAGAAGCCGACTGGCTCGCGTCTGATCAGTAAGGCAAACCGCTGATGGTGGCTACGAAGCGGCGTGGCCATGCAGGTCGAGCCAGCCACGAAGCCGATACGATAGCCGACTTTGGCCAGCGGCGGAGGAACTTCCACGATGACGACTGTTCGCCAGACGAAGAGCCGTAGCCATAGATGGTTGAACCAATTGGTAGCTGGTACCGTGATGTCGCCTTTGATGACGGTCGTTTCGGCGATCTTCA
>CAZPQR010000030.1:0-8738 GCA_964588865.1 uncultured Gammaproteobacteria bacterium | reverse complement strand
ACAGGGTCAGTGGCTTTGAAATAGCCAGCTAAGAATAGATTGAACTGCAACTTAGCGTCGGTACCAAATGCCTTGGATAAGCCGCTTGTCATCAAAGGTTCAATCTTGAAAGCCTTCTCTTTCCAAAAATTCTGATACAAATCAGCTAACCCTTCATAATCTGGAAAGTAGGGTTCGGCTGTTTCATTATCAGCGATAGCGATCAGATACAATCGCTCTGATTCAGGATAATTAGGGATAAATGATTTATACAAATTAGCCAAGTTAGCAGCAGCCAAAGGATTCTTGGGGTTTATTTTCATTGCTTCTTTCCAAGCAGCTTCCGCACCTTGGTAATCTTTGAGGGCTAATTTGCGAATACCGATATCATTCCAGATATCAAATCTAGTACTTTGTTCTTTCACACCAGCCCGAAGCGCTGCATAATGCTGATTGATTTTCTCTACATATGGAGCGTACTGCTCCTCGCCTTTGACTCCAGGGAAATCTGATAAGGAATAATGTCGGCTCAGGTTGGCAGTAGATTGTGACCACGTCCAGAACCAATAGCCGAGTGCTGCCAACACGATTACGGCTGGTAGCAAATAGCGCCAATAGCGTAAGAAAAAATGCTTCATAGTGAAGCCACTATAGTATAAAATAGGCCTTTTTACAAGAACCCTCACCCTGCCGAAGCAGGATGAGGGTTGACTTGTTGCTCTACGTACGAGACGTAGATCGATCTAGGTTATTAACCGTTCCAAGCAACTGTGTAAGCAGTTGTGGTGGTCAATTCACCCAAACCAGAGACTAAGTAACCGTTGTACCATTGTCCCCAAGCAGTAGCGTTGGCACCATCGGTAGCCAAACCACGTTCCTTGTAGTTGTCAGACCAGACGAAGTTACCTTGGTCATAGGCATGGAACTGATCAGCTTGGTTGTCAATGCTGTTGGTCGATGGGTTACCGTATCCATCAGCCGAAGTTGAGGAAGCGGTATCACCGAGCAATGACACGGAAACATAGGATCCAGTCGCAGCGGCACCAACAGTACAGTTCAAAGTGAACTGACGTGAGGTACCAGCAGTGATGTCCAAAGCTTCTTTATAAGCAGAGGAAGCACCGGAACTGTTGTTTGGATCGTTGAAGGTGAAGGAAATCAAGTTCTTGGTTGTACCATCGATATCAGTCGGGGTCAAACCAGTACTATGACTGATAACTTGGTTACCATTGGTATCATCCTTCAAGAAACAGGAAGTAACAGTGACGTTCTGTGAGGTTGCGCCAGTCGCGATTTCGAAGGAAACGCGGTAGAGCAAGACCTGATTACCAGAAGCATCAGCACTGACCTTGAACTTATACAGATCTTGAGATCCGTTGGTCAAAGCAGTGACAGCACCTAAGGTTGCACCGGACTGTGAGTAAACCACAGAAGGAACAGCCTTGTGAACTACCATAGAAGTCGTAGTGGAACCATTGTAGGTTTCGCTCGAGCTACCGATCGTGGTGTTGGAATCGTTACCAGTGAACTGGAAACCAGTCTTACCACCAAGACCGACACGGATACTGACACCTGGAGTTCCAGGAGCATTGTCAGTGTCTTTGTTGATAGTTGAGATATCAGCTTTGATCGTCAAAGTCTTCGAACCATCCTTAGGAACAGTCAAAGTTCCGTTCGGGAAGTTGAAGGTGTAGACACGACTTGAAGGAATCGAGGCAGAACCAAGCAATGTTGATCCATCGTACAGGTAAACGGTCGCGATATCCTGATAGTCGCCAGCTGCAGTACCGTTAATTGAAGATTCATTCTTCATGAAGACCTTCAAAGTGTCCAGATCCAAAGCTTCGTTAGAAGCATCGATCTTAACATAACCTAACGTGACACCAGTTCCACCGGCACGAACCAGAGCTTTAGCAACATTGCTGTTGTTAGCACTGACCGTGACAGAACCAGCACCCGCGTAGGTCATGACAGGACCCTGATCGGCAGTCAAAGCAGTGTATGCTCTGTTACCGGTCTTGACACCATAAGCAACGATTGAAGCGTTGTTGGAGGTGGCAGAATCAGTCAAACCAAAGGTTGATTGATCACCAATTGTAGCACCAGTTTTGATGTCACCGACTAATTCGATAGTCTTCGAAGTACCCTTGGTGACGATGATAGGAGTATCAAAGGCAAAGGTAGATGAAGTCCAGATACGAGGATCATTGGAATACATCGTCGGAGCATCATTGACAGGACTCTTGGCAACACCACCTGAACCATACTTACCATCATAGATGGTCAAGTTATTGGCACCGGAGGATGAAGCAAACCAACTCATAGAGGTGATACGAATATCTTCTCCGGAGTTAGTAGCATCTAAGTTCCAAGAAGCCAAGACCACATCTTGAGCACCCTTAATTACCGACTTAGTAGCAGGTAAGGTGTTGCGGGTAGCAGTCAAGTAAGCACCCTTAACAGTCTGGGTGTTGGTCGTGACTTCGGTACTTGGGGTAGCAGTGACCGTGTTACCGGTTACTTGACCACGAGCAGTAATCTTTGAACCTGGGGTATTAATACCAGCGTAGATCGTGTCGTTAGTTCCCCAACCACCATTGGTGGCCAAGTTACCAACAACTTTGTAGACGTTCTCACCAGCCGGTGCTGTAAAGGTATCAGTGAAGATTACGGTCGACGGGTTAGAATTATTAGTAACATCGGTTGGACCAGCAACAGTCTTACCAGCAGCGTCGACCAATTTGACACCTTGTATAGCATCTTCAATGATCGTACCAGAGGTAGAAGAGGTGATGGTTAAAGTCAATGAACTGATGTCAACTGGCTCACCTTTGACAGTGAACTTGAAGGCACCGAGCACCTGATCGTTACCGATCGTGATGTTGTTGGAGCCGACAGTGTTACTGCGTTCAACCTGTAGAGTACCGGTTGAAATAGTGAACTGGTTGTCAGTCAAGATTGGAGTAGCAGTAGCAGAACCGGAGTAACCCGTACCAGAGTAGGAAGGAGTAATGTTGTAACCGTAGGTTAAGCCGTTGATAACCAAATCAGATCCTCTGTAGAATTCCAATTTGATCGTACGACCAGAACCGTTGGCCACATCGGCCTGTACCTGGAATTGAGCAGTCTGACCTTTCTCAATCTTCAAAGGCGTAGCCAAAGTGAAGTTGATGTATTTGTCAGAGAACGTTCCATCAGCAATCTTAGTACCATCCTTCAACAATTTGGCGTTAACCAAATCGGTTCCCAAGGTGGCAGTACCTTCCTGATAAACAGAAAGATTGGTCAAGTTCATGTCTTCGACAGAACCAGCCTGTACCTGGAATGAGAAGAAGGTGTAGTTGGTCTTACCAACTTCCATCGAAGTGGTGGAAGCATTGGTGTAAGCACCGCGTTGTACAGTCGCAGTTCCGACGGTAATCGTACCATTCAAGGTCTGAGTGTTACCCATGATTGGCAAAGAGCCGCTCAATGAGGAACCAGCAGTCAATGAAATGGAGGAAATACCCAAAGCTGGGAATTCACCAGCGTAGGATGCCAAGCTGCTGTTCATATTACCAGCCAAGTAGATTGGCCAGGTTGTGTTGGCAGGGATGGTGATATCCTTGGTGAAATTAGCTTCGTGGTTGGAATTGAAACTCTTGGAGTTCGGGTCAAATGGCAACATGGTCTTACCGTCTAAGATGTCGACAGTAGAGAATGCAGCATCCTGACCAATACCACCGCGTTTGACGACGATTGTATCGATAGTAACAGGGTTGTTACCAGTGGTCAGATTGACCTTAGTGAACGGAACTCGAGAAACATTAGCAACGACGACACCAGAGGCTGGCGTATCAGCGGCCAATGAAACGGTCAAAGCACCAGCAACAGCTGGGACAGAAGAGGAAGCATTGATTGAACTCAAAGCACTCTCTTGACCGGTAATCGAGCTACCAGTGGTGTAACCAGTGGTGTTAGCAACCTTCACGATGAAGGCATAGTCGAAACCGTTTACGGTGAAGGCGTCACCAGAGGCAAACGGACGAATAGTGGAACCATCTACGTAGTAAATAGTTGAATCACCATTCTTTTGGATCAATTGACCAGTTGGGTACATGGATCCGAGGTCAGCACCAACCTTGTAGGTGGCTGAGAAATAACCTGGGATTACATCATTTACATTCTTGGCCCAGTTACTACCCCAAAGGGCAATAGCTGTCGCTTCATCCTTGATCCAGCGAAGCGTACCACCTGGTTCAACGGCATAGACTTTGTTGGAATCAACGGTCTTTACCAATTTTGTACCAGGACGGTAAGTAACGGCACCGCCATTTGGATACATATCCAAATCACTGACGGTTACCTTCTTAACTCCATTGAAATTCTTGTACCAGGTGAAATATGTTTTGCCATCAGGAAAAACATACTTCTTCATGTCCGCACCGATGTAGTAAACTGCATCGGAGTTCGGACCTTTGATCAAGTCACCAGCTGCCAAAGCGTGAGCAGACGGTACGAGTACCGATGCTACGTTCAACATCACAGTGGCAAAAACCAAAGAGACGACGAAGAACTTCTTAGCTAAATTAGACATTTAGAATCTATCTCCTTACGTTCTTATACCAGCGCTTTCATTACCTCGGCACCCTGCATCACGTTGGACTCCTCCCCGATCATCCTTTCGGATGAGTCGACCTTGCTGGTCGGAAGCCATCATGGAGTACTGCGATAATTTATCAAAAGCGGAACGGTAGAAGAACGAGTTATTAGAGTTATGTTCTTGGGCCAGAGGCCTAGTAACATAACGGCCCATCGAGCTAAGCTCGATGAGTACAAACGTTCCCTTAATGCGCGCGCAATAAGCACACCCTTAGATATCTCGCTTCATTCCATAAATGGAACTCCGCTTGATATTTCAAGGCCACCAACCTGCACGTTTTACAGGCTGATTAGTTAAGGGACCTAGCCCCCAACCGTGACAAAGCACCGTGTAGGGACTAGAACCTTAACCAAGGACGGCGAAGACGTCCGCAGTCCCGAGTGTTAACGAGGGACCCCATGACGTAATCGTGTCATTGCGCATGATTATGGTTAACGTCTGCAGTCGCCCGAAGCTCCTGCGGAGCGAAGGGTGACGGATTTGTTAATAAACAACTGCGTTTCGCCTTAGTCGTATTAAGGACGTGGGCGAACTTTCGCTATCCTTGGTCAACCCAGCTAAGCTGGGCGGACCATAGGTCTAACGACAATAAGGAATAAGGAATTCAGCTATACCAACCAGACGGTGAAATGAACTAACGGGTTAACGGATCAGTCGTAGTTGCCCCTTTGGTAACAGTCTCAATCTTGACCGTTCCCGTCGTACCACCGGCACCAGCATCTTTCTCTTCTTGCTTAGTACCAATGATATTTACTTTGGCTAGCACTCCCGCAATAGCATCGATAGTTTGCCTGCTAGCTTCTAATTTCACATTCGCTTCGTCTTCTTTCTTCTCAGTCAAGAGCTTGGCAGCGGCTGCCAGATTGGTCTCTGCTTCTTTGACTTGAACGTCGAGGCGAATATATTGGGAGTAGATAACAGACTTGGTGGTGTCTTCGAGGATCAACTTACGGACGGACTGGTCATCAATGCTGGCCATAACTTTCTTAACATTATCCAGCTTAGCTTGTTGTGTAGCGATACGATTGGTCAAGACATCATTAACTTCTTCTTGAGCTACAGAATTATGTTCTTGATCCTTGATCTCTAATACGGTATTGGCAGCGTTAGTCGAGACACCCTCATGAAGTTTGATGGCTTCAGTCAGGGCAGTAACTACATCTTTGCCGCGGACAGCTTCGTTCTGAGTATTGATTCCGCTCCAAGGATTAACTGCTACCTGTTTGTAAATCTTCTGATTGCTGGCGATGACACGTCCATCGACAACCACCACTCCAGCAATATCTTTGACTTGTTTCTCTAATGTCTTGGCAGTAGTCTCAGCTCGACGTGATAGGTCACGAGCTAGCACCAGCGTCTTGGAAAGACGATCGCTATCACCGCTCGAACGAGCAATCTTCAAACTGCTATCAGCAGCGACGATATTTTTCTCCAAACGACGCACCACTTCAGCCATAGCCTGGTCTTTGGTCTGGGTATCGATATTATCGTTGGAAGAAATAACGGCTAATTCTCGTAATCGGACATCGGCATGTTTCATGGAAATCTCGGCTTCGGACACTGGATCATTGGCTAAGGTTAACTCAGCCTTCTCTAAGGAAATCTTGACCGGATAGAGGATATCACCCGGAACTGCCGCTTGAGCCATGAAACCAGCAGAAGAAACAATGAGTAACAAAACGGCAAAAACCGCTACATTCATAGTAGACGGTACGAAACGTCTGGTAATACGGAGAGAAATCAGTTCAGCTCGTTGACCGATGGACAAACGCTGTGCCTGACGCTCCTTCTGCATGACAGAAATCTCAGACAAAAGAGCCGCCTTCTGGAGACGTAACCAATTCTTGTCCGGGACAAGGTCGGGCTGCTGTTTAATTTTGCTGATTAGATGAATCATGAGGAGGGGCTTCTTGGTATAATTCTTTTAATTTAGTCAAAGCTCTATGTAAGGTGACGCGGACATTGTTCTTATCCTTACCGAGCACGACACTTATCTCATCAATACTTAGTCCTTCTAAGTGCCGTAGCGTGATCACTTCTTGATATTCATCTTTGAGTGAAATGATACGCTTACGCAAAATATCGATATCGAGAGCAGTACCAGCTTGATCTTGCTCGATGACCGCCACCGTCTCATCTAATAAGGTAGGGGCGATCTCCTTGGCGCGGTAGAAATCAACGATCTTGTTGCGCGCTATCTGATAGAGCAAGGCGCGGAAATTATCTACCTTCTTCTTATCTACTATGTACTGCCAGGCCCGTAGGAAGACATCGTGCATGATATCTTGGGCCACTTCTTGGTCAGAAGTCCGGAAATAGATATAGCTGTAAATCTTGGGAGCGTACTGATCGTAGAAATAGCCAAAAGCATCGGTATCACCAGCTAACAGGCGTAAATACGCGATTCTCTCCTTTAAGCTTTTACGAACTCCCTTCACTTAAGTAGTCGGATTATTGGTTTAAATATTACAGTTTACGGTACAAATAGCGAAAAAAAGCCTAATTCAGGCCCTTTTCACAATGTACTCTGACGCCTTCACTGTCAGATTGACAAAATAGTAACAAAATAAGGCTTTTTTGTAAACTTGACAAGGATAGGAAGACATGGTGCTGGGTACTCGCGACTAGGTACTCGTAAATCGCGACTTGGGACTGGGAATTAGGTATCAGGAAATAGGAACTAGGCTTTAGGACGTAGGAAGTAGGGACTAGGGCCTAAAAGCTAGAATTAGCAATTTGAAATAGGGATCCGGAGTCCGCTACTCGGAATCCGCCCGGATAGCGGGTAGCGGATACTCTCTTCCTAGTTTCCATTTTCTCTATATAGTATCGCCTCGCGCAGAACCTCCTCGGCCTTTGGCCACTCCCCCTTGGTAAAGGGGAGATAAGAGTGAGGCGGAACCCTCTTCCCGAGTACCGAGTAGCGAGCCCCGAGTACCTCTTATAGTGTAGAATAGTGTATACTATAATTGTAATACGTAAGAAGTAAATCGTAATTAGTTATTTGTTATTAGGGTAGAAATACATAAAAAGAGCTATTGTCTTATCTTCCCTAATAACGGATAGAAAGTAACTAATACCTACCCCATGGATATTCGCGTCTCAATCTCTGAAGCTGCCAGATTATTTGGTGTCTCTACCAAGACTATTAGACAGGCAATCTATGCTGGTCAGCTGCGGTATATAATCGTCAAAGGCCGCTACAAAATTAACTTCGATAGTCTGGTGAGATGGAGTCAGATCAGCACACGTCGTCGTAATCTTCTTGCTCACCAGGGCTTGGGTCAATATGTTGATACATGGAAAATCTCCAATCCCAAATACTCTCCTCATCCTCCATCGATGCCTGAGCCGAGTAACAAAAAGAAGCCTGCAGCGGCTCCTCATTACGTTCCTCTACCGACTAATCCCGAGGAAGATCTGGATTAAAACTGTACTGTCACCTGTTGCTTCTTACCATCACGAACAATATCTAGCATCACGCTATCACCTGACTTATAGCCCAGCAATAATTTGCCGAGGCTATTATTATTGTTATAACCAATAGTTGTACCTGCCACTGCCACGATACGGTCACCTGACTTCAAGCCAGCCTTGGCAGCCGGAGATCCGGGCGTGATAGCTGCACGAGTGCCTGGAGTAATGAGAACACCTTCATCTTCTTGATGTCCTGGTAAACGATACAGATCTAGATAGGAAACTCCCAATGAAACGTAAGAAGTTTTGGCCAATAACTTATCCACAGCAGTTCGAATATAGTAGGCGGGGACTAACTGGCCATTCTGCCCGACTCCCGCCACTGCTCCACCAGCCGAGAAATAGAATATCGGCTCTGAAGCTGTCTGCTCTATAGTAATAGCCTGATCGACCAAACTGACGCCATGGATCTGGCTCAGACGACTGGTCATATCGATCGCATCAATCTGCCGGACCAGAGAACGGTTGAATAAGGATCCGCCAGCGATACGAGCCTGCTCATAAACGAGTAAGGCTCCTTGTTTGATCTCGTCGTCTTTGGCGAAACGGATAGGCGAAACATTATTGGCATCAATCTTCAAGAAACGAACTTGAGCCACAGTATCAAGATGCTGTTCAGTGACGCGATAGACTTTGTTGT
>CAZPQR010000029.1:0-9085 GCA_964588865.1 uncultured Gammaproteobacteria bacterium | reverse complement strand
GAGCTGACAGGTTGATGCATCCCTGCCTGCAGGACTAGAGATACACTCTATACTCCTGCACGAGAAGTTTTCTCGAAAGGAGGCTCGTGATGACGAGCCGAAGGATGTTCTTTTCACTACTGCTGACGTTGGTGGTTGCCAGCGTCGCACTGGTCGGCTGCGGTCGCGACCAGAATTCTACCGTCACTGCTCCGGAGTCGGGGAGGATCGCTGATAACGATCAGCTTCAGACCCAAGCTAGCGCTGCTGATGTACAGTGGTGGCGGAATCTCTCACAGGCCGACCGTAACATGATCATTCTGCAGCGTGCCTACCGTGACAACGGGCAGTACGTCGGTCTGAACTGTAAGATGTGGGCACAGAAGGTCGTGTCCGATGCCTCTCGGGGTGTGGTGACATTGCCCCAGACCCTCCCCACTGCTGAGGGCTGGTATTATACCTACAGTCCCTATCTCGTGGGCATGTCCGGCGGAATTCGGAGTGTTCAGCCTGGCACGATCATCCAGATGCGGTACAAGTGGGCCAGCGGCACAATTACGGTTCATACCATGTTTGTCACCTGGCGAAGCTCTACTGCTTTCGGTGTGATCGAAAGCAACGTTCCTGCAGGATCTCTGACTGTGGGAACGCGCAATAACGCCGCCCTTTCATTCAGCGATTTCGAACGCAATGTACAGCAGTACTCATGCTACTACGTGATCGGCGGTTAGTGAAAAATGGGGAGAAGGCTTGCCTTCTCCCCAAAATTTATCAATTATATGTACTATATGAAAAAATATTACCGCCCAGTCCTTTTGAGTCTAGGTGCTGTGATAATGATTGTTATCTGTGTTTGGTTTTTCTTAGAACCAGAAAGAGCGATTGAAAAAATGAACCAGCAGATTGTCTCCAATGTAATGACTAGGTTTGAAGTTGTTTCTCAGAATCCTACCTGCTCAACAAAATATTTTGTAAACCCAGCGTATAATCCAGAGCCAGTCTGTAATTCGATTCTCTTTTGGCATCAGAACGGTCATAATATTAGTATTCATGATGCCAGGGTGGAGTATGTACTATATCCAAGTAATTTTGCACTTGATTACAACAATTTAAGGAAGGCGGTGACAGATATTTTGAGTGCCAAGGGGTTTTCTGTCGATGACGAAGCAACGCGAGTTAATGATAGTTGGGGTAGCGGTGATCAACAAGATTATTTTTTATCATATAAGATGGATAATTTGTATTGCTCGGTAACGTTACCTCAATTATTCACTACTGGCAGATCAGCGCATATTCCACCCTATATTGAAGTAGGTTGTGGACGTACGAAATCTGAGGATGAGTCTGTCTATCAGGAATTTGAAGCTGTTGCTAATCCGCAACGTGATCCGAGAATGTTTTTTTGGCGTGAAGCTCAAGAAGGAGACTTTGTGCGCTTGGGAATATTCAATAGAGAAGTTCAATCAGCTCTGCTTTTGAAGAAGGTAGATAGTCTTTGGACGTCACCATTTCAATTTTCTAATGATTATCAAAAATGCTCTGATGTCGACCGCTTGGGTTTCCCCGTGAGTGTATATAAGAATTGCATGTTGGGGGATTATTCATTGAGATATAAAGAATAACGATCTTGACTATCTGACTATTTTGCGATATCGTTTAGCGTTCGTACAAAAAACGGATAGTTTGGCTAACATGGGCTGAGGTCTACTCATACATAGGAGGACAAGGTCATGAGAAGACTCATTTTGACGATCTTGGTGTGTGGACTGGTTATCTCTGTGCTTGAGACTCTCCTTGGATTGGATTTGAGTGCTCACTACGGCGCTCTGAAGCACCACATCTTCGAGACTACGGCCTATGTCCTTGGCGCGGTGATGTGGTCGGCAGTCAAGGCATTAAAACTTGGAGGTCCCAACTCGTAGTAGTTAGTTCGCTTCGCCCGTTTCAAGGCCGGAGACAGTCACATTACAGTGACGCTTCGGCCTTTTCTTTTAGGTTCTTTCCTTGACCCCGTTAGATACAATTATCTAACGGGGTTGACCGCTTCTCTATTTTTCTGTATAATCGCTCCTAGCTTATGTCGTTTCGGGGTAGTTTGATTCACTCAAAATAAAAACTTGCAGCTGGCTGCAAGAATTAAGATAAATGAACCCACCGAAGCCCTGAGCGACCACGTCTGACGTGGAAGCCGAGGGGGCGAAGGCGGGTTAACAACTGACCTCATGTCCAAAAACATTGTCATCAAGGGTGCGCGGGTTCATAATTTGAAAAATATTTCTCTGGAAATACCGCGCGACAAGTTCGTGGTTATCACTGGACTATCTGGTTCAGGTAAATCCTCTCTGGCTTTCGACACTATCTACGCTGAAGGACAGCGTCGGTATGTAGAATCTTTGTCGGCTTATGCACGACAGTTTTTGGGTTTGATGGACAAGCCCGATGTCGATCAAATCGAAGGACTCTCGCCGGCCATTTCCATCGATCAGAAATCAGCTTCTCGCAATCCTCGTTCTACAGTCGGTACCGTGACAGAAATTCACGACTATTTGCGTTTGCTCTTCTCACGCATTGGTGAACCTCACTGTCCCAAGTGCGGCACCTTGGTCAAAAGTCAGACACCGCAACAGATGCAAGAACAGATTCATCAATGGGCTAAGCAAGCAGCAGATGCCAAAGTACAAATCTTAGCGCCAATGATCCGTGATCAGAAGGGCGAACACAAGCGCAGCCTCGAAAGTGTCAAATCTTCTGGTTATGCTCGGGTACGAGTCAACGGTGAGATCATGACTGTCGAGGAAGCTCTGCAATTGAGTCTTGATAAACAGAAGAAACACACCATCGAAGTCATCGTCGATCGTTTAGAATTAGACGCCACTGATGATGTAGCTAAACGTTTGGCAGCATCGCTGGAGACAGCGCTTGATCTTGGTAACGGCTCGGTGGTGGTATTGATTCCCGCGACCAATCAAGAGCATACCTTGAGTCAATCATTTGCTTGTCCCAAGGACGGCACCAGTTTCCCTGCTATCGAGCCACGTAACTTCTCTTTCAATAGTCCTCACGGTGCCTGTGTCGAGTGTACTGGTTTGGGCTCCAAATTAGAAGTTGATCCTGATCTGGTAATCCCCAATAAGAATCTAACCATTGCCGAAGGTGCTATCCGTCCGTGGTCACGTACCGCCGCCAATCAGACCTGGTATTTCCGTATCTTGGAAGCAGTAGCTAAACGGTATAAAATCTCTCTCAATACTCCAGTCAAGAATCTGACCAAGAAGCAGTTGGACATTATCCTCAAAGGAACGGGTGATGAAGTCTTCAAGATGGAGATGGCCGGCGAACGTTTCAGCGGTGATTTCAATTCTACCTTCGAAGGAGTGATCAACAATCTAGAACGCCGTTACCGCGAGACTGACTCTGACTATATCCGCAGTGAGATCGAACACTACATGCGTGTCTATGAGTGTCCGGTTTGTCAGGGACGTCGTCTCAAACCAGAGGCTTTGGCAGTGTTCGTCGGTGGTCAGAATATCGCTCAAGTATCAGATATGACTATTGAGCAGGCGCGGGATTTCTTCCATGATCTGGAGAAGCAATTATCCGTCCGCGATATGACGATCGCCAAACAGATTTTGAAAGAAATTGGTTCTCGTCTCAAATTTTTGCATAATGTTGGTTTGAATTATCTGACTTTGGCTCGAGGGGCGGCTACGCTGTCCGGAGGAGAGGCACAACGTATTCGTTTGGCGACGCAGATCGGCTCTTCATTGGTCGGAGTTATTTATATTCTGGATGAGCCTTCGATCGGCTTGCATCAACGTGACAATGACAAATTGATCGAAGCTCTCAAGTCATTACGTGATCTCGGTAATTCGGTAATCGTGGTGGAGCATGATCTTGATACGATCCTAGCCGCCGATCATGTCATCGATATTGGTCCTGGTGCTGGTAAGCATGGAGGAGAAGTGGTAGCTCAAGGTACGGCCGCACAAGTGGAGAAAGTCAAAGCTTCTCTCACGGGTCAATATTTGTCCGGTAAATTGTCCATCGATGAACCGAAGAAATATCGCAAAGGTAACGGTAAGTCGATCAAAATTTTTGGTGCTAATGAATTTAACCTCAAAGATGTCGACGTCACTATTCCTTTGGGTAAGTTTGTCTGTCTGACTGGTGTCTCTGGCTCCGGCAAATCGACTTTGATGGTGGAGATTCTCGGCAAGTCCTTGGCACAACATTTCTACCGTGCCAAAGATCGCCCTGGCAGCCATAAGAAGATCGAAGGTTTCGAACATTTGGACAAAGTAATCGATATTGACCAATCACCGATCGGTCGGACTCCACGCTCCAACCCAGCGACTTACACCGGTGTCTTCACCTATATTCGCGACATGTTCGCTGCGTTGCCGGAAGCCAAGATTCGTGGCTACAAAGCTGGTCGTTTCAGCTTCAATGTCCGCGGTGGTCGCTGTGAAGCTTGCCAAGGTGATGGCTTCACCCGTATTGAGATGAATTTCTTACCGGATGTCTATGTCGAATGTGAAGAGTGTCACGGTCAACGCTATAACCAACAAGCTTTGGAAATTCATTACAAAGGTAAGAGCATCGCTGATGTCTTGAATATGACGGTAGAAGAAGCGATGAATTTCTTCAGTCACATTCCCAACATTGCTACCAAATTGAAAACCTTACATGAAGTTGGCTTAGGCTATATCCACTTGGGTCAATCGGCCACTACACTGTCGGGAGGAGAAGCACAACGAATTAAATTGGCCACTGAATTGTCCCGTCGTTCGACTGGACGCACGCTCTATATCTTGGACGAGCCGACGACTGGTTTGCACTTCGCTGACGTTAAGCGGTTGCTACAGGTGTTACAAAAGTTAGTCGACAAAGGTAATTCAGTACTGGTGATCGAACACAATCTCGATGTTATCAAATCAGCTGACTGGATTATTGACCTTGGACCAGAAGGAGGAGACAAAGGTGGTACCATCGTGGCTGAAGGTACGCCGCGAGAAATTATCAAGGTTAAGCAGTCATATACAGGTCAGTATTTGAAGAAACTTCTCAAAGCTTAAAAAAGAAACCCCCGTCGTCGAGCTGAGCTCAATGGCGGGGGTTTTGGGTATTGGACTGATATCAATTACAGACGCGGAAACTGAAGAGAACTTTCTCCAGTCCGGCGCCGAAAGTGATTCCGGCCACGAGGTCTCTCGGCTTGATGAGACCCATATAGCGTGCTTCGGACAAGGCAATCAGAGTTGATGCGCTACTGGTATTGCCTCGTTCACGTACGTTGGAATAGAAACGATCGCGTAACCAAGGCAGCGCTGTGTCCTTGGTTAGTTTCTTCTCTGCCATATCCAGAGTCGTCCCTGATGCCTGATGCAGGACGATCAGTTTGAGCTGATCTTCGGCATTAGGAATTTCGGTAATGAAGCGCACAATGGCTGGTACAACGTCGTGTCCCACCCATTTATGCACCGCTTGTCCATCCTGCTTGAACGGTCCAGTACGAACCTCCCAGTGTGACCACATCGGTCGATACGGTCCGTGCTGGCGATCTTGTGCAATCAGGTCCCATTTACCATCGAACGGATCATCTTCAGTCAAGACGCGAATGGTTTCACCTTCAATGCGTGAAACGATGAAGACACCAGCGCCATCGCCGAAGAGATTGCAGGATTTGTAATCTTCTGGCGCAGCCAAGGCAGTTTCACGTTCACTGGCCGCGAAGAGCACGTGCTGACAGAATCCACTAGCAACTAAGCTAGCTGCCAGCACTAGTCCAGCACCACCATCGGCACAGCTTCCTTTGATATCAACGCAGAAAGTTGCCGTCGTACCACCGAGGTCGCGCAGTAAGGCGTCGGCGCTCTTGGGGTAGATCTGATCGGGGGTATTGGAGCTAAAAATTATAGCTCCCATATCTTCGATTTTCAGATTAGCCGTATCAAGAGCTCTCCGAGCTGCGAGTGCTGCTAGCTGTACAGTCGTCAATTTGGCAACGTGTCTGGTCGTGATGCCCGGTCGGTTGGTGGCCCAGTCGGCGCTGACTCGATCTACTTTGTCAGCGGGCAGAGTATAGGGGTTGAAGGGTTCGGATTCATCATGATTGGCTCTCATGAGAGCTGCGGCGGCCGGCAGTGGGAGCTTACGAATGAAGGCGGCATTGTCAACTATGGTAATTCCCTCGTCAATCGATAGGGTGTGTCCCATGCCACTGACACCGACATCAATAAATTCATGCTTCATCGCTTTACTCCTTTAGGTCAGAGAAAATGTCAAAAGAGCGGATTAGCGCGATTATGGCCTGTAGAGGCCTTTTTGTCAAGGATAACAAGACAATAATCGGCTTTTGAAATTTCGGCTTAAGAGGGTAGAATGGGGTGGTATGAATGCCACTATCCTGAAAACCCTAGCCTACTTCGACACCTATGAGTATCCTCTGACCGCCACTGAGGTTTGGCGTTGGCTCTATCGCCCGCCTCTGATTAATGGGCAATTGCCAACCTTGGACCAGGTGACGTCAGCTTTGGAGTCTGATCCTGTACTAACCCAGCGGATCACTCGGGTAGAGGGTTTCTATTGCTTCCGTGGTCGAGAGTATCTCATCCCGCTGCGCAAGGAACGCAATATATTGATCGAACGTCAGATGAGGAAAGTGCGACGTATTGCTCGACTCTTCCGTTTGGTGCCCTACGTTCAAATGATGGCCGTCTCTAGTTCGCTACCGATTGGCAATGTCAAAGAAACGAGTGACATTGATTTGTTTATCGTCTGTCGCCAACGAACGATCTGGGTGACGCGTTTGCTCTTAGTGGGAATCGTAAAATTATTGGGTCAACGCCCGACGCCGAGACAGAAGACAGACAAGATTTGTCTCAGTTATTACGTGACTGAACGATCCTTGGACTTGCAGTCGTCAGCTATCGGTGCGGATGATCCGGTGATGCATTATCATATTGCTACCTTGTTGCCTATCTATGATCCTAGCGGCACCTATGACAAATTTCTCCAAGCTAATGCTTGGAACAATCATAATCTGCCACTCTGTGCTTCTGGGCAGCGTACGATTTTTCAGCTTCATGATGGTATCGCTACTCGTTGGTGGCGCATCATAGCTGATCATCTTTTGTCTTTGCTCTTGGCAGAACCAATTCAGCAGCAACTGATACGTTGGCAGCTTCATATTTTGCCCGATCGACTCAAAGCTCTCGCCAATTTGGATACACGTGTTATCATTAGTGATGACATCTTAAAATTTCATGATCAAGATATTCGGTCACAGCTGCGACAACGTTGGCTCGATCGAATACGCATGTATGAATAAGGCTTGGCTCCCACGTTTACAAACAATTTCTCTCTGGCTTGTGGTCTTCCTGATACCCTGGCAGGCGCGCTATTTTTATTATAATGATCAGTTGAACAATCAGACCTATGAGCTAGGTCAATTGGGTTGGTATCTGTCGGCTGGATTGATTGCGGCTACTTTTATATTATGGTTACCCAGTATTAGACGACCGCGCTATTTCTGGACCATTGCTGGTTTGGTCTTGGCTTGGGTAGGGCTGAGTATCAATTGGGCACCGCATCCGTGGCTAACCTTGTACTATGGCAGTTTGGTAATTATGGCTATGCTGCTGTGGCTGATTGCTCGTTCGGCTGACGGCACGATTATGTTGCGAGCTTTGGTCTGGTCAGGGGGAGTGCAGGCCATATTAGCTTTGTATCAATTCAGCACACAATTTATCCGCGCTAATTCTTGGCTCGGCATGGCCGAGCACGATCCACACGTCGCTGGCCAGTCGGTTATTATTTTTCACGGTATCCGTCTGCTCCGTTCCTATGGTGTCATGCCTCATCCCAATATGCTAGCCGGATTCATGGCTATCAGCATTATTGCCTTGTGGTTGTTGTCCTTGCGGCGCGTCCCATCTTCGATGAAGTTTCATTTGTGGTGGTGTGGTCTATCCTCATTGCTCTATTTAGGATTACTGGTGACTTTTTCTCGGGCGGCCTTGATTGCTCTGTTGGCTGCGTGGTTAGTCTTGTGGTTTGCGACACATCATCGAGGATTTGTATCGGCTCGCAGTATGTTGCACTATGGCATTGTGCTAGGGGTTGCCATTGTACTGTTGGTAAATTTCACCAATCAAGGAATATTGTTACAGCGTTGGGATAGCTATGATCGTTTGGAGCAAATATCCATTCAAGAACGTCTCTCTGGTTGGACACAATGGAATCAGGTTATGCAGACGCGACCAGAACGTTGGCTTATCGGTGTCGGTCCGTACAATTATTTACCGGCCTTAGCTCAGACCTATACTCATTTACCAATTTGGGCTTATCAGCCAGTGCACAATATTTATGCTTTGCTTATTGCTGAATGGGGTTTGGCCGGAATTATTATTATCATCAGTCTAATCGCTTGGGTTATTAGTCGCATTCGACATCGTCACTGGGATATTTTGGCCGCGGCTAGCCCCTTGCTGGCGCTGGCTGTGATGGGTCTGGTTGACCATTGGATAATAACCAGCTATAGTGGGTTGTTGTTGCTAGCTTTGAGTGTCGGACTGGTCCGACATAAGGTCTACAACTAGTTCATTCGCTAGGAGGGCGAAAATATGTTGTTCCAGGTGGATACCGATCCGCAGCTAACTGTTGTGCATGCGGTATACATGGGATCCAAAGGTCAAGATCATCGAGAAGAATTCGCTCACGTCATTGATGAGGTGGTGAGGCGAAAGTCGCCAGTGGTCATCGCTTGTTTGCAACGGGCTCATCCTGGAGTCAAAGTTGCAGCCAAACGACTGGCTCTGATGGCACAGATTTGTAGTGCTAATTATGGTTACAGCTGGAAGCATTTGCTGGTCGTTCCCGATCAGCGAGATCTACAGCTGTTTCCGCTCGAGGCTCTGCAGCTGAATCTACCGCATCAGATGTTTGACAGCTGGCAGGCCTTGCAGCAGGCATTGCCGCAGTTTCTCAATGTTACCCCGTCGTCGAGCTAAGCTCGATGACGGGGTTTTCTTATTTTTAACCTATACAATGGGGTTGACAGGGGAGGAAGCTTTGTTATAATAGGGGCTGTCTTAGCACTCATTAA
>CAZPQR010000028.1:0-9398 GCA_964588865.1 uncultured Gammaproteobacteria bacterium | reverse complement strand
TGAATATAGCACAAAGACCTCTTACTGGCACGAGACAAAAAATATGCTAGAATAATCACCTATTATTAATAACTGATTATATGAACGAAAAAGAAATGTACCTCGCGACTAGTGAACGGGAGTTCAAAACTACCGTCCGCGTATTGCAGGCTCTCCCAGCAGACAAGCTGGACTTCACGCCTCACGAACGCTCCCGCACTGCCGGTAGCCTAGCCTGGGGCTTCACCGGAGAAGATCAGATCATTGCCATGGCGCTCGACGGCAAGATTGATTTCTCCCAGCTTAACCACAACCAGCCAACGACACTAGCTGAGATAGTAGCCGGCTACGAAGCCAGTCACGCTCAGACGATCGCCCGCGTGCAAGCAGCCAGTGATGAAGATCTGCAGAAGCCGATCCAGTTCGCCGGTATGTCGATGCGCGTCATGGATGTACTGTGGTTCATCCTCTATGATGCTATCCATCACCGTGGACAGTTCAGCGTTTATCTCCGCCTGGCTGGTGGTAAAGTACCATCCATCTACGGACCAAGTGCTGACGAGCCATGGGACGCTCCGACAGAAGCTTAATACTGACAAACTAAAAACTACCGAGCGATCGGTAGTTTTTTGCTGTGAAAATCTGCTACATAGCATTAATATCTGACAATTCATCCTCAACACTCTCCCAAGGAAAAATTGTAATGCCGCTTCGGAGATTAAGATTTTTTCTTTGCTCCTCACTGGCCTTGAAATTCTCATCCGTTGTCTGACCGATAAAAATATGTTCAATCCCAGTCAGAGACTCTGGTCCTCCATATACCTTCGTCAGTGTCGCCAGAAAGACGGTAGCTGTTGGATAGGTTTCTTTGATTACCGCTGCCGCTTTGACAGCGATTGATCCTGAGCTGGTATTACCTTCACACAATAATATATTCAAAGGCTTCGGTATGTCAGTCAGAAGAGCGGGCACAGAAATGATTTGATGAATTTCCGTCGGATGATAGGAATATTTGAACTGCACTGGCAACATGGTGACTGCCTGCATCTTGATAGCCAGCCATCCACCAACGATACCACCTGTTCGCAGCAACGGAGCAATGACGGGCAATTGCTCACCGCGCTGCTCAAAATAGCTTTTTACTTGATCAGCTAACCCATCGACCAGGAGCTCTGTCTCCTGCCAGCTCAACGGATTAGCATCAGATGTAGTAAACATATCTATTGTTCTAATAAAGATTTGATCGTACCCAACACCATACTCCAATTCTTCTCTGAATGCTGCTGACTAGCCTCAGTCGCAATATTATCTTGTGTTACTTGAAGTGTCGTAGTCTCCCCGTGTGAAGTCAGACTATAGGTTACTGTATTGTAATTCTCGGGGATATCTTCGAGGCCAGACATTGAGCTCCAGTAGGTCGTTACCATGACCTCATTAGGAACGAGTTTGAGAATCTTACCCTTGTCTTCATAAGCTCTACCTTCCCAGATACCTCGGTAAGTAATGGTGCTACCCTCTTGCCAATCAGAGACAGCTTCTGTACCGAATAAATATTGTTTGATTAGCTCTGGAGTAATAAGGGCGTGCCAGACAGCAGAAACTGGAGCGTTGATTTCAATACTGGCTTTAGCACTAAAGGGATGTTTCATAGGACAAGTATCAATAGTTAGGTTCTTAGAGCATAGCAAATAATTAAAGAAAAACAAAAAGGAGCTGGTCAGGCTCCTCCGCGTGATGCGGAATTTAACGACCGAGTGGACTAGTTTACCTCCCTATTAAGCTTGTGATAGTCGATCCACAGTTGCTGGAATTCTGGACAATCACTCAGTAACCGATCCAACGTGCCAACTCCCACAATCCTACCTTGATCAAACATGCAGATTCGACCAAATAGCGGCAGTAAGTGCAGCTGATGGACCGTAGAGACGATGGTTTTATCACCAAACTCTTGGAAGAGCCGCTGATAAAACCTCATCTGATTGGTGGCATCGAGACTACTCGTAGGCTCGTCTAGGAGAATAATATCTTTGTCCTGACAAGCCAACAATCCTCGTGCCAAGGCCAACCGCTGCTTCTCACCGCCACTAAGATTGACTCCTCGCTCCTTGAGGGTCGAATCCCACTGACGAGGTAGACCCTCGATCACTTCAGTGACGCAAGCCATGTCGGTGAAACGTCGAACTTCATCGAGATCTCGATCGTCCGCTCCGAAGGTCAGATTGTTCAAGATGCTGGTCGCGAATATCTCTGGGCTTTGCTGAACCAGAGAAATAGAGCGACTGATCCCATCGAAGCCGCTAACAATAGACTGGCCATCGACTCGTAAGTTCAAACGCTGAGGTTTATAGAGTCCTCTCATAGTCTGCAGCAGTGTGGTCTTGCCACTACCACTGAGGCCGACGAAAGCCACTCTTTCACCCCGATGTATCGTCAGTGAAACATTATCGAGATGAAGGTCGCCTTCACCGTTGCGATATGAGAAGCTCAGATCATCTATCGAGAGACAACGCCACGACGGAGACAAAACGTGATTAGCGATCGTCTCACCCGTGAAATCCCTCGACAACTCTTCGGCATTGGCCACGCGAGAACGCCGCACCAAAACATCTCTATAGATATTGGTGAAGCTGAAGAAAAGTTGGCAGATATTCCTCACGTAGTTGATCACCAAATAGACTGTACCGAGGAGTACTACCTGCGGCACGCCGATCTGTTGCTGGAAATAGACCCTCAGAACGACGATAGTCATGACAGCGCAACAGAAACTAATGAGGAAATATTTCAGCTCATTGAGTCTGATATTGCGCTTATACAAGTCGAGTGGTTCACGGACTTTCTTCATAACAGTCCGGTAGACTAACTTCTCGACTCGTAGAATTATGACCGTAGCGATGTTACTTACGGCATCGAAGACCGATTCAGAAATATCATTCTCACTTTTGTTCAGCTGTCGATACTGCTTGACTAGGACGCGATCGAACCGCATGGTAAGCCAAGCACTCGCTGCCATCATCAGTAGAACAGTGATGGCCGCTGGCCAGCTGAGATAGACCAACATGACGTAGCTCCCGATAAGCTGCACCGCTGCGTACAGAATGACAAAGGAATCTTGGGAAAAATAGTACAGACCCGAAGTTCCTTTCTCTATCTTGTCTATGGTGGCACCCGAGTGATGATCAGTGTGCCACTCCAATGGTAGTGTCAACACTCCTTGCAGCAGAAATTGGCGATAGTTCAACCTGACATGAAAGGCGTTATCATTTTCCATAATCCGCGCTGGTCCGTGGATACCCCAGAAAACAAACAAGCTCACGAAAAGTAGCAAAAGCAGATCAGTCAAATGACCAATACTAGCCTTTGTAATACCCTGCTGCTGAATAACATTCATAATCTTGGACCAAATAATGGGGTCAAAATACAACTCCACCAACTGCGCCAAGAAAAACATGGACCAGAAGATCGCCACGGTACGACGATTGCCCTGCGAATAATGCCACATGCGATTGAACAAGAAAAACAAAGGATTGCCCTCTTTCCCTTCGATGATACTGGTGTCACGAGACACTGCATACCTCCCTCTATTGTCAAAGAGCTCTACAGATCAAATCCCGCTGATCGGGATAAACCAAGAACATCTTGGCCAATCTGACCAAGATGTTCTTTATAATCGATAGATACCTATTTACCTACGGCTAAAAAACACCATGGTCAAACGAGCCACAATTGGCCCAGTTACCTTCATGGCTGAACGATCGTAATTTGTAGGTAAAATAGTCATATTTATAGTCTAACATTTATTCTAATATATGTCAAATACAGCAGTAACCTTACTATATTTAGAGCTGATATTCCCCTTTACTCTTGATCGTAAGCTTCCTGCAGCTTGGCAATATCAAGCTTCTTCATCTTCAGCATAGCAGCCATTACCCTACCGGATTTGGCTTTATCAGGATCAGACATGAGCTTACCCATGATCGTGGGCGTCACCTGCCAACAAACACCAAATTTATCTTTGAGCCAACCACACTGTATTTCCTGACCTCCAGCTGTCAGACTATCCCAGAAGTGATCAACTTCTGCCTGATCGTCACAGTTAATGACGAAAGAGATAGCTTCGCTGAATTTATAGATGGGACCACCATTGATCAAATCAAATCTTTGGCCGTTCAATTCGATTGAAGCTACCATGACCGAACCTTCGGCCTGACCAGAAACTTCAGCGCCTTCTTTCCCATACCGACTGACCGTCAGCACTTTGGAGTTAGGAAAAATTGAGGTATAGAAATTCATGGCTTCTTCTGCCTGATTATCGAACCAGAGAAAGGGTATAATTTTCTGCATATGATTACATGTTTGGACTTGGCTGCAACATAGCGATACGATTACCTTCGGTATCGGTGAAAGCCACATAGTCACCAACCATAGGGATAGCATCAGGTCCACTGATAATAGTACCGCCCGCTTGTTTGACTAGTTCCATACTGGCTCGTATATCATCGACTGCTATGACCACTGTAGGATAGGCGTTCTTCTCACTTTTCTTGAAGAACCCACCGTTAATCGCTCCAGCAACTTTTGGCCGTTGTGTCGCTTCATCAACTTCAGTGGTAGTAGCGACAACATAATCCCCCATTTCTGGACCCATACCTTTGGTCTGCCAACCAAACACTTTGGCGTAGAATTCATTCATGCGTGCGGTATCTACCGCCGGTAATTCGAAGTGTACTACTGGATTCATAAAATTATATTATTTTTTTAAAATACTAATTATTTAGATTTAAATAGCAATTTCCGTTTCTTCATTTCCATCTGTAGCATTTTCAGCGCCTTCGGTCCCATGCCATGAAGCTCCAAAACTTCTGCAGCTGAATATTTGGTCAGCTGGTCTAATCTAGTGATCTTAGCATTACGAAGTGCCCGTAAGGCTGGCGCAGAAAGTTTCACCGGGAAATCTGACTGCAGCTTCATACGGTATCCGGGCCAACATTTGGGACATACAGGGCAGGCGCTGCTTTTATAGAACTTATGACCGCGATTACAGATGACTAACTTTTTGTTAAGGATTTTTTTCATAAGGCCATCGTAACACGTGTTATTTCGCCAACTCGTCTACTTGGAAGATACCGAAGACATTGTGATCCAAGTCGAGGAAATATCCCTGCCAGCACTTCCCTGGTACGGCGAATTTCTCCATGGCTACCTGTCCACCCTGATCCATAATTTTCTTGGCTGTTTCATCAAAGTTACTGACTTGCATCGAACAGGTGAAGGCATTGGTGCCGTATTGCATCGGCGGAGTCTGCACTGGTCGCTTCAGGATGCCTCCATTGATACTGTCAGTTTCAATACGATAATACTCAATTGGTAGGGACTCATCTTTGGTAAACTTCCAGTCAAAAGCAGCCCGATAGAAAGCTACCGCCTTGGATGGCTCGTCGGACTGTATTTCGAAGTAAGCAAGGTTATTCATGCAATTATTTCTTAGACTTAGTAAGAGTTTGTTTGATTCTAAATTTGACAATCTTCTTGATCAAAGCCAATGGCAGCGGCTTATCAATCGGGAACTGAATAGCTCCTTTGGAAGTTTTGTAAGATTTCAATTCCTTGACGAAGGCTTTGATTGGCGCTGGTGTGGGATAAAGGCCAATATGTTTCTCGTAAGCAGCGAAGTGAATCAGGTTACCGTTCAAACGAAACGTCGGCATGCCGTAGCGGATCGTTTCTTCTGCTTGCGGAGCTAAGGTCTGAATCATCTTTCTCAATGTCTGCAACTTAGCAACAACATCCGGTGTGAATTGCTTGAGGTAAGCGTCGATTGAAATGTAACTTTTCATTCGTCGCATAGATGTTAGTTAGCTTCTACGTACTTCTTGAAATTATCCAAGATCGCCTGCCAGCCTTCCCGTTGCTTATCATCGCTATTGATAGTTTCCGCTTCGAAAGTTTCTGTCACACGGATACCTTCTGGTGTCGGTTCGAATTCTACTTTGACTTTGCGTCCACCTTCGATAGAATACTCTATCACATTGTGCTCATCGACATGAGAATAAACTCCGTTGAAATCAAAGCTCGTACTCTTATCTTTGGCTTCCATGACGGTGACGAATTTACCACCAACACGGAGATCGTTCTCGGCTCGCGGCGCATGCCAATCATCAGAAGCGAAAGCCCAATTAGTAATATGTTCTGGCTTGGTCCAGCAATCCCAAACCTTCTCCAACGGAGCCATAACCGTTGTTTGCACAGTAATTGATGTAGGCATAAAGTTAGCGAGAAGAAAAATAATTAATGTCTTTGTATAATACTAGCGCTGGTACAGACGGTCAAGCAAAAGAAAATAAAAAAGCGCCGTGTCTCATCCCTAGATGAGGCGTGCGCTAGTACGTCTAATAGACGTAGTGAGAGTTTGGCTCGAGAGGCTGGAAACCAGACCAAGCTATGAGCTCATGATTCCTCCGCCGGTGAGTGAATGAATGCAGACGACGCAGTGTCGCACCTTGTCCAGACTCACCTCTTCTAGCAGAATCGAAGGGGAACTGCCAGTGATTGATTATCAAAAGGAGTTCTGGCTTGATACCTGCTATAACCCCTGTCTCATAAACGACCAAACAGAAACCGAGACTCGTTTTATGCAATACACAAGGCATCTCATGAGCTCGTGCCAAGAGTTTGACTTCTTTCCATTCCTCTTCAGTCAATCGACCATTAGGGCCTCGCTTCTGCTCACTTATCTCCTCTTGGAGAGCCTTGAGCCGAGCAATGGCCTGAGGTAGGGAAGTTGTGGGCATGTAAGCCTCCTGTTTGAGAACTAGAAAGTAAGAACGATGTGATTTTCAGAGATTACTATAGATAAAAAATTTGGTAAAGGCTGGGAAAATATTTATACATTTATCTTGTCACCCTTCGCTAAAGCTTCAGCTGACTACCCTGCTAGAGACTTCGTCTCATCGTGTGGCCAAAGGCCACCCGAAGTCGTCCTCTGGACGAAACAGAGTGGCTCCGGGGGCTGGACTCGAACCAGCGATATCCACGTTAACAGCGTGGCGTTGTACCTCTCAACTACCCCGGAATAAACAAATAACCCGCTCGTGGCGGGGTATTACTTGAAACAAATAATAAACCCGCCGCTTAGAACGGATTATTATTTACAGCTAAAACTGTCATTTCTCGTTTCATAGACTTACCTTATCATATAGATATTAGCTGTCAAATAGTAAACTCCCCCATCAGCTTAATGCTTATGGGGGAGTTGTGATCTTATCGGCGGCAACCGCAGCGATGACGGCGACGACGATTGGCATCGCGATGACCAGAACAGCGATCAGGCCAATCATGATGAATACGACGAGCAATCGCTACTTCATCCAGCAACTTACGACGCAAAGCATCTGGACCATCAGTACGATGAACAATGATTACCCGAATATCAGAACCGACGTAGCGACGCAAAAATTTCATGGCCCAGTGATGCGAGCCTTTGATCTGAATGCGGACAAGTCCGAAGGTAGTATACAGAACTAAATCAGTTCCATTCATATCCTCATCGAGCGTTGGTTCGCGCCAACCACGTAGCCAGTTGGGCTTTCTCCATGATGGATCAGCGAGAGCTGCATAGACCCTTTGTTCGCTCTCCTGACCTTTGAGACGAGCATAGGTAAGTGCTCGAGGTGCATAAACAGAACTACTACCCATGTAGTCCTCCTATGGGAGATGAGAAGAACAAAAAAAACCTACTCTAATGGTAGGCCGAAGTTATCTGATTGTCAAAATCAAATCCGACGCGCATCGATAGCCCAATGCAGTACCGCCTGACGCTGACGCCGACGACAGGTCAAATCACGGACATGACAATGACTCTGTATCGCGCGAACATGACGGAAGATGGCTTTCCAGCGTTTGATCTGACGCGCGTCATCTTCGCTGCGACGACCCAAATAATAGCGACAATACCACTGGAACCAGCCGCGCGGATCCTGGGGATGAATCCAATCCTTGCGTCGCCACTCAGCTAATGACTGGGAGGCACGAATCTGAAAAAAATTAAGTTTAGCATCGTACTTCTCGGGGGATAATTTGGCCTTGGTAAACCAGCTGGCTGGGAACTCCTTACGGCAATCTGTCATATATTTTCCGCCAAATACTCCCAATGCAAGCATTTGGGCTGGGGTTAGATCAGGCTTGAACTCTGGGTCAAAATGTTTGCCGACAGGCTCGGTCAGATAATAACTATATCGTTTCTGCATCTTGTCGTTGACCGTAATTTTCTTGGGCTGCATAACTATAGTATACCGAATGCCGCTACAAAAAACAGCCCCACTATCGAGCGCGGTGTCCACAGATGTGGGCGCTCGATAGCAGGGCTCAAAAGCTAATCACTACGAGAGAAAGCTAGTAAAATGTGATCCCATCTTCCAACTATACCAGCGTCCGCAAACATGGATACCGCCACATCTTCCACGCCCATCTGAAAATAAACAAACCCCACTTTTCTGCTGTAAGCAGACAAAGCAAACATCGGTGAACCACCGATAATAACCGCCTGCTCGGGAGCTTGATGACACCCGTCCAAAGCCAAAATCGCCCCCAACCCCTCACTATTGAAACAACCACCCATTGGCTCACCATTGCTGACTGACCAACAAGTAATATTCTCATCGATCAATGCTGTCTGCGCTCGGGCGATACTATCCACCTCTGAGCTAACAATGTGCACCTTCTTGCCGAGATGACGGAAGCGAAGGATAGCTTTATCGGCGTCGGGCCTTACATTGGCCATAAAATAACGAGCATCTGGAGTATCGTAGGTATGATAGATTGACCACCAGATATGAGGATCACCTTTGAAACCAAACGCTCCAGATAATTTGTGTTTGCGCCTATGCGGGTCTGTCCAGAAAGCACGAGCTACTACATCGCTGACAGGCCGCAAACCGAGCTGGTATTGTGTCGCATTGATACACTGAAGGATGTAATCCTCTGGTGTACTGAAGACTAGCTCATCAGAAATAATGATCGTTGAGGCTCGTTGCAACCTTTGGTAAGCAGACGTGATATTCATAACTTCCTCCTGAAATGATGTGAAAGAACGGGTCATCATCAGTCTATCGATACAGGGTGATTTGTCAATCAAAAAGTCAAGAACAAAGATGAATATGGTCACCACGCAACGACAAGAAGCCCTCGTCGTTGAGTTGTCTTAATATCTTATTCACTCGCGACTGAGGAAAATCTAAGATCCGTAGTAGATCTTGTTGTTGCCGGCTTTTTTCTGCTAATAATTTCACTATCGCTCCCCTAATCTGCCTGTCGGAACCTACGAATTTACTCTGTTTGGTGTAATGTTTACTTTTCCTATTAGGATTCTCCATTTGTTTAGCTAAGTACGAACCGTAGTCCATCAAGGCCCAATACCATTCGCG
>CAZPQR010000027.1:0-9798 GCA_964588865.1 uncultured Gammaproteobacteria bacterium | reverse complement strand
AGAAAACCAATCCAATGATTGGTAACAGTAAGGCACTCTGTGTCAGCATAGCGACTACGCCCAGTGTGATACCGAGAGACATGGCACCAGTATCTCCCATGAAGAAACGAGCTGGATTGATATTGAACCAGAGGAAGGCCAGCAGTCCACCGATAATCACAGCACAGAAGGCGGCCAAATCATATTTGCCATTAATCAGTGCAATGGTGGCATAGCTAGCGAAACAGGACAGCAATACACCGCCAGCCAAACCGTCGAGGCCATCAGTTTCATTGACCGAGAAGGCAGTAGCCACGATCACAAAGATAAAGACCACAATGTACCACGGGCCAAGACTAAACTCACCTAAGAATGGAACATGGAGCAAATCCCAATCTAGTTTGTAATAAAACCACAAGGCTCCGACCAATGATATTAAGGTATAGAGAATTAAACGGTGTTTGACGGTCATTCCGCCACCTTTGCCGCCGCCACGCTTGCGCACGTTGAAAATATCATCGATCAGACCTACCAGAGCCGACGCGATCAGCACACCGAGCGGCAATAACGTTTCCGAACGAGAAAAGAAATTGAGATGTCTAGCCCAATCCGGCATGAAGCCCCAGGTGCTAATGATATACATCAGACCCATGATTAGTAATAAGGTGATCCAGATAATAACACCACCCATTGTTGGTGTGCCTGATTTGTTCTTATGCAGTTTGGAATAGATCGGTGTATTACCTTCATCACGTACCGATACACCCAAGTGATAGCGATATAAGATAGCAGTGACAGCTGGTGTTAGTATCATAGCCACGATGAAAGCACCAGTAGCCAGAATTAATAGGCGAATTATTTCCATATTGCCGATCATAGATAAGGTCCTAGGATAATAGCATAAACTAAGGTAATAGCAGCGATAAATACTGAAGCCAAATTCAGATAGTAGCTCATATATTTATCTTTGGTGAAGACATAGAAGGAGAAGAAGAAATTAGCAGCACAGGCTAGCAGTGCAATCAACACATAGATCCACAGCCAGGCCCAGCTGCCGACTTTGTCGATACCGAAGTAAGCGTTGTAATGGAGCACCACGATATCACGATAACTAGCTTGACGCAGACCAGTCAAAACAAGGGTTAATAACAAAAGCAGCCCCGATAAGGACGACATGATGAAAATATAGCGTTCACGATAATAGAGCCAAAGTGTACGTAGACTGATCATACGCTAGCCAGTGTAACAATTTTTGAGCAAAAAAACTAGACACTCAATACGTCAGTGACCTGGGGAAAACGTTCGATTACCCGCTCTTTGACGAAATAGCCCAAAGTTGAATCAGCGATAGTACAGTGACTACAGGCACCGAGGAATTCAATACTCAGGACCCCAGTCGGCTCATCGAAGCTGACAAATTCCATATCACCACCATCAGCTATCAAGGCCGGGCGAAGTTGTTCCAAGAAGTCTTTGATTTGTTGTTCCATGACGGAATGATAAGAGATATTTAATTAAAGGGCAATTATCAATGAGTAGCATATTAATTAAACCCCTCACCCTGCCTACCGCCAGGCAGGCCAGACCCTCTCCCCAGCAACCAGGGAGAGGGATGACAATGAAGGTTGCTTTCGCTTTTTGTTCGGTATATAATTACAGCAGTTGTGAATAACTCTATGAACCTAACCAAAAAGCAAAAAGAAATCCTGGACTTCATCGCCTCCTTCTCCATGAATCGTGGCTATGCGCCAAGCTATCGTGAGATTGCCACTCATTTCCATCTTAGCTCTGTCTCAACGGTATTTGAGCATGTCAAAGCGCTAGAAGAGAAAGGTTTTATTGAGAAGAACTTCAATTCCGCTCGTTCCATCGATATTGTCGAGCCGACACAGGAGTCTTCTGGTGTGATTGAGTTGCCTTTAGTCGGTCTGATCACTGCTGGTGAACCGATCGAAGCAGTGGAAACACGGGAATCTATCGCCGTGCCGGAGAGCTTGGTCGAGAATATGAATAGCTTCGTCTTGAAAGTCAAAGGCGAATCAATGATCGGTGAAGGTATCTATGATGGTGACTTCGTCATTGTCGAGCGTAATTTCTATCCTCAAGACGGTGATGTGGTGGTGGCTTTGATCGATAATACCTATGCCACTTTGAAGAAGTACTACCGCGAAGCTAATTGCATTCGTCTCCAGCCAGCCAATCCGGCCATGGATCCCATCTTTGTCATAAATCCCGCTATTCAGGGTATTGTTCGGGGAATATTCCGAAAATTTAATAATGCGCTCTCTTAGGCGAAATCAGCCCTAAGCTTGACAATTCTTACAAACTGTAGTAAAAAGTCTCTACGGTCTCAGGTTTTTACTTTTGACTTTTAAGTTTTAAATTTTTATATGGCACATAAGAAAGCCCAAGGCTCTACTACTCTAGGCCGCGATTCTCAAGCTCAACGATTGGGCGTGAAACTATTCGCGGGTCAGAAGGCCAATAGTGGTTCCATCATTATCCGCCAACGTGGCACCAAGTTCCGACCTGGTCTCAATGTTGCTCGCGGCAATGACGACACTATTTATGCCGTCAAGCCAGGAATGGTTTCCTTCCGCAGTCTCAAGCGTCGTCGTTTCGACGGTACTCTCAAGAGACTGACCTACGTAGACGTCAAATAATAAGAAACACCGCTCTCGGATGAAAGCGGTGTTTTTGTTTTTCATTAAATCTTGAGATAGCGACGTAAGGCTAGATAAGAGCTAAAGCCATTGATGATGACGAGCCCTAGGAATTGACCGCCAAAGAGTAACCAGAAGTCTCGCTGATAAAACCCAATCAAATTAAGTGGCAAACCTCCTAGATTGGACCAAGAAGAAGCAGAGAAGAGCTGCAGCAAGGGATAGATGATAATGAAACTGATCAGTACCGCTGTCAGACTGTAGAAAACCGATTCCATCAGGAACGGCGCCCTCACAAACCAATTGGTAGCACCGACTAACTTCATGATGCCGACTTCTTCACGCTGCGTGTAAATACTGACACGAATAGTATTGATCACGACGAGTACACCCAGCGCCAAGAATAATAGAGCAATACCCAGAGCAATTTTGTTCACATTATCGCTGACGATGACCGCTTGTTGAATGAAAGTACGGTAATCATTGAAATTCTGGCTCTGGATCTTATCTTTGTAGGTTGCTTGTTTGAGGTAGGTCAGGATATTGGCGTAGTCACCCAGATCGGTCATGCGGATCTTGAGCTTATAGCTTAAGGGATTGCCATCCAAGACTGGAAGAATATCTTTGCCCAAATCTGGGAAACGCTGTTTGAAATCAGCCAGACTCTCCTCTGGTGTCACGATAGTGATAGAGGCAATCTTGGGCTGCTTGTTGAGATCATCGGCAATAGCTTGGACCTCATCCGCTCCAATACCTTTGTTCAGATTAACCGTAACATTGACTCGATCATAAACAGCTGATAACAGGATTCCTTTGATATAACCAACAGAAATCATGACATTAACCGCAATGAGACAAATAACCAGCACCGAGATGGTAACCACAGATAGCCAAGCATTTCTCATGAAATTCTGAATCGCGAAACGTAGGATGCGAGCAAATGAATGCATATTAGAGTAAATATTTACCTTTCTTCTGGTCGCTAATTAGTTCTCCGTGCTCAATTGTCAAGACACGCTGCTTCAAAGCATTCACAATCTCACGGTTGTGCGTCACCAAGATAACGGTAGTGCCGAGATCATTGATCTGTTTCAAGACATCGATAATATCGCGGCTATTGATAGCATCGAGATTTCCTGTTGGCTCGTCAGCTACTAATAATTTGGGTTTGTGGATCAGACTGCGAGCGATAACCACGCGTTGTTGCTCTCCTCCAGATAACTGATGGGGGTAACGATCGGATTTGTCCACCAGATTCACCATTTTCAAAATTTTTGGGATCGTGACAGATATTTCGTGATCTTTGACACCGCTGACTTCCAGAGCGAAGGCAATATTCTCGTAAACTGTTTTCTTGGGTAATAATTTGAAATCTTGAAAGACGACACCGATCTGTTTCCGTAAATCTGGAACTTCTGATTGTTTGATATGCGTGATATCCCAACCACCAATCTCAATCGTACCGCTGGTAGGATGCTCCTCAGCAATCAACATCTTGATTAAGGTTGATTTGCCAGCACCACTCTGCCCAACGATAGAGACGAATTCACCTGGCTCAATCTCAAAGCTAATATCTTTGAGAGCTACGATTTTGCCAGGATAGGATTTGGAAACTTTATGTACTTTAACCATTGATAACTTCTAATGTGATTGTCATCTCACCAGAACCAGTGCTAGCCAATTGAGCGTAGGCTTGTTTCTCGAGATCGAGTACGCGACCAGTATGCTCCTCTGGTCCCCAATCATTAATCGTTACTACTATACTTTTACCAGTTTTGACCCGAGTAACTTTCACTTGAGTACCTTTGGGCAGCGTCCTACTAGCAGCGAAGTTGCCACCTTGGTAGTGGAAACTGCGGTAACGAGATTGATCATACCAACTAGCTAAACCTTGAGTTATGGCTGCGTCAGCGAAAACAGCGACTGTCAGATGATCTTGGGAAGTATAACCGGTTGCTCGTTTGGCTCGACCATCAACTGATGTCGGCATGGGTAACCACTGCAAGCGATCAGGTTGGAAATAATATAATTTCTTGCCACGATTACTGTTATCAGTATACCCGATATTGAGTAGCAACGGAAGATTCTGCGGGTTAGAAATTTCATAAACCATCGATACTAAGTCCAAAGCGTCATTGGGATAAGCATTCATATTGCTACTGGCGGTAACGGTAGTTACTTTCTGACTCGATGAGAGCGTCAAGCCGTCAATTATTTGTTTATAACGACCAGCACTATCAGGAACCAAAGTTGGGTCTGGCAAGTAAGGATTCTTCTTAGTACCTTGAACTTTGGGCTTCTTCTTCCAGAACGATAGCACGTGACTAGTGGTCTGGAAGCTATCGCCGACCCAGGCATACTGGGGATTAATCGATTGGATGGCGGCTGGAGCGCTGACAGTAGCCGTCAAATCGCTATTTAGTGGCAGGATAGATACATAGACAGTCGTTGTATCCTCTGACCAATCAACCACGGCTGGTTCACCAGTAGGAGAATTGATGGTGATGGCAATGCCTTGACTAATTTGGCTAGGAATATTACCTTGAGTATCGACTTGGATGATCATAGCTTGGGTCTGCTGCAATCCAAATCCCGCCAAAACGAGGAGACAAACGAAATAACGCAAACTTCTTGCGCCGATGTAGCTCAGCCGGTAGAGCAATGCTTTCGTAAAGCAGAGGTCGTCGGTTCGATTCCGACCATCGGCTCCAGAAGTTTGTGTTTTTGTATTGGTGATCATTATAATTTGGCGATAAATAGTGAAGTGGTTGCTTTGGGCTTGAGCTGATTGATAAATATTTGATCAGTCATACTCGGCACGAATAGCTCTTGCAATCTCCAGGTTGTCTGCCCGTTGTCAGTAATTTTATCTTTGATCACGAAAGCGTGATAGCCGTCATTGTCGCTAATCACCGGACTAATCTGTCCTACTGCTAAAGTGCGGACAGCAGCATAAGGGCCAATCAGATCAGCGCTACCCACGATTCGTTCCAAGGGCAAGCTATTCTGATAGGTGGCAGCTAGAGATTTGGCTTGAGTCTCAAGTTGGTCACTATGAGCTCGAATCGTTTCTACGGCCGCTTCCAATGCGCGTTTGTCAGGATTGGGCACACGCTCCATCAAGCTACGACGCACTGCTTGCTCTCGATACCAAGGAATCATGACGCGATCGATAAATTGCTCATCGCTGTAGCCTAAGGTTGAGTGATCAGTCGAACGGAATTGTTCTTGTGTCTTGGCTAACAATTGCTGTCTAATGGCTGGTGTCAGCTGAATATTGAGTTGAGCAGCCAACGAATCGATGAAATATTCATCTTGCAATTTCTGCCACAGCATTTCGTGTTTCTGTTGTTCACTGTAGGCTTCGGCGGTGCTGATACGTGTGATAGATTGCTTATCGGCTAGGTATTCGTCAGCCGTCACCGTCACACCACTGATACGAGCTACTGGCAATTGCAGCCAAGCTGCCAACTTCCAGCTGTAAGCGGGCATCCACCAGCCACCGTACCAAAGTACGAGCAGTAACACATGAACAGCCACAAGTGCAGCGATCAAGCGAGCGATCATTGAAAGAAATAGTTCCACCACAAGGTCACATGTGATTGGCTAGCGCTTGACGTGGCTACAGGCGCTGTTGAAGTGGAGGGAAAGACTACTACTGACTCCCCGCTTTTGCTTAAGCCCAATTTCTTACGCGCTTCTTCTTCAACAAATTGATTGGTATTGAGATATTGTATCAGATTACTGAGATCACCGTTTTGTTGTTGCAACGTCTCGATTTGCTTCTGTTGTTGCTTGATTTGTTGATCAACTTTGTAGCGGCGACCGACTTCATTGATCAATTCAAAGCTACTGATAATAAAAATTACCACAATGACTGCGAGAAATAGGCGCGAGCGTAGAAGTTTGGAGACCATGGTATGTTATTTTGGGACTGTTACTGGTATTATAATGTCAAAGCGGAAAAAAGAGAATATGAAACGAAAGAAAACTATTATCAAATGGGTCTGGGTCGTCGTATCACTTATGGTCATTGCTTCCATGATTATCATGACCGTGGGGATGACGCAGCTGATCTAGCGTTCAAGTAGTGACAGGTAGGCTTTAGTCGGGATCTCGACTTTACCTTCGGCCATCATTTTCTTCTTACCTTTTTTCTGTTTCTCCAGCAGTTTCCTTTTTCGTGTCACATCTCCACCGTAGAGTCCGGCCGTGACATCTTTGCGTAAGGCTGCGATTCGCTCCGAAGCGATAATCTTACCCCCAATCGTTGCTTGCAACTTAATCACGAATTGTTTCTTAGGAATCAATTCTTTTAATTTATTGACGATATGTTTGCCGACACGGAAAGCATCTTCGCGATAGACAATCGTGGTCAAAGCCGGAACATACTCCTCGGCCACCATCAGGTCCAACTTTACAACGTCGCAGACTTGATAATCAGATAATTCATAATTATAGGAAGCGTAACCAGAGGAAATATTTTTGATCTTGTCATAGAAGTCAGTCAAAATCTGACTTAACGGCAAATGATATTGCAATAGTAATCGTCGTTCGTCCAGAAAGGTGGTATTTTTCAAGGTTGAATGCAATCGAGCAATATAATCCATGACTGGACCCATATATTCTTTGGGCATCAGCACATTAATAATAACTGTCGGCTCGAGGATTTCTTCAATAGCACTGACGTCAGGTAATAGTGATGGAGAGGTAACGGTCAGTTCTTGGCCCGAGCGTAACCGTACATTGTAAGCTACTGATGGAGCAGTGACGATGATTCGAACATCAAATTCGCGTAACAAACGTTCTTGAAATATTTCTAAATGTAACAATCCTAAGAAACCACAACGAAAGCCAAATCCCAAGACCGACGAGTTCTCCACTTCAAATTGCAGACTAGCGTCATTAAGCTTCAACTTGTGCAAAGCGTCACGTAGATGATTATAATCAGCACCATCCTCGGGAAATATTCCAGCATAGACCATCGGTTTAACGTCTTTGAACCCTGCTAGGGGCTCTTGAGCTGGCTGTTGCGTCAATGTCACCGTATCACCGACGCGAGCTAGCTCAATCTTCTTGACATTGCTGATTACGTAGCCAATCTCGCCTGCTTCCAATTTGGGTGCTGCTTGCATCCGTGGTTTGAGGCGACCAACTTCTAGAATCTCTGCCTCTTGTTGGTTGGATAGGAACGTAATCGAATCTCCGGCCTTCAAGCTACCACCGAACAAACGGACATAGATGATGATACCTTTGAATTCGTTATACACCGAGTCAAAGATCAAGGCACGGGCGTCCGTCTGAAGTTTTGGTGCTGGCACGCGTTCCAAGATAGCATCCAATAAAGCTGTCACACCCTCGCCTGTTTTGGCAGAAATGAGGAGAATATCTGCCTCATCACAACCTAAGAGCGAGACTAATTCTTGTTTGGCAGCGGGCACATCGGCGGCTGGTAAATCGATTTTGTTGATAACTGGAATGATCATTAAATTCTGCTCCAAAGCCAAGAACAGATTAGACAATGTCTGCGCTTGTATGCCCTGCGTTGCATCAACGAGTAAGACCGCGCCTTCGACCGCCGCTAAGGAACGGGACACTTCATAATTGAAATCGACATGTCCCGGGGTATCGATCAGGTTGAGTTCGTGATTCTTCCAAGTCATGGTCACTGGCTGTAGCTTGATGGTGATACCCTTCTCTCGTTCCAGGTCCATCGAATCGAGCAGTTGAGCGCGCATATCACGACTAGCTACGGTGCCAGTAGTTTCTATAAAACGATCGGCCAAGGTAGATTTACCATGGTCGATGTGAGCGATGATACAAAAGTTGCGAATTTGATTCATGATTTCTTCAATCCTGCTTTGCGTAAGAAACGAGTAACATACTCACGCAGAACTTCAATTTCAGGGAAACTCCAAATAACTGATATAGCGATATAAACGGCGATGCCAGCCAAACCAGAGAGTGAGCCCTGCAGTAGGATGCCCAGGAAGGTTCTCTGATCAATAAGATGGACGAATAGCCGTAATGACACATAGCTCACTGCTCCGGCCACTAGAGAGGCTCCTGCGATGCGTAGCGCAGCCCTGACCAGCTCATGTTCATTGAGATGGCCGATTTTAGCTTTGAAAATAGCTACCAGAAGCAGCAGGTTTACAATAGTAGCGAGGCTAAATGCCGCCGTCAAGCCAAGGACACCATAGTGTTGGGACAAGGCGAAAGCCAAGCCAATATTGATAGCCGTAGTGATCAGAGAAATAATAACCGGCGATTTGGTATCTTCATGTGCATAGAAGCCTAGACTGACCAGAGGTATCAGGCCTTGAGCGAAGATCGAAACAGCAAATACACCCAAAACATTGGCGGTCAAAATAGTATCGGACCAGTCAAAGGATCCGCTGCCAAGAATCACGCGTACAATATGAGCACGTTCCACAATCAGCAAGATGGAGGCCGGAATAATGACATAGAGAATACGACGAAATTGTAAAGAAAATATTTTCTCAAAGGCAGCGTAATTACCATCATGTGCATGTTTGGTAATATGCGGGAAACTGGCAACTGCCAAGGAAATGCCAAAAAGACCAGCCGGGAAACTTTGTAAATTATTAGCCAAATTAAATACTGACAAAGCGCCAATCGGCAACCACGAAGCAATCATGGTCATGGCCACAATATTAATCTGTGACGCAGCCGAGCCGACAGCGCGCGGCATCATCAGCTGTAACATCCGTTTCAGATCAGCGGTCCAAGCAATGACTGGTTGCCAACGCCAGCCGTAGATACTAGCTTCGATGGCCTGAATGCCGAAATGCAGCGCCGAACCACAGACCACGCCCCAGGCCAAACCAACCAAACCCCAACGAGGCAAAAACCAGACAATACCGAGAATGATACCAGCGTTATACAGTACCGAACTGATAGAGAACGTGACGAAACGGCGCCAAGCGTTGAGCATGCCACTCATAACATTGCTGGCGGTAAAGAACAGGACACTGAGCAACATGATACGAGTTAACTGTACTGTTGATTCAAGCTGCGCATTGTTGAAGCCAGGAACTATCCAAACCATGAGCGTGCGGGCACCAAACATGCCAATGATGGTAAGTACCAACATGGCGGCCAATAATACATTGAAAGCCGAATTAGCGAGTCG
>CAZPQR010000026.1:3692-9849 GCA_964588865.1 uncultured Gammaproteobacteria bacterium | reverse complement strand
ATGATAGTAGGAGCTCGAAATTAATATGGCTGCACGTAAAGGCGCTACCGTTTTGATCGCCGCGTTAGTTGTAACTGCTATTGTATTGTCGATTGTATTGTCGATGTTGGTCTTGGCTCTGGATAATCATGCCGGTGTCAAATCATTTGTAGCTAGCTTACAATCGTTTTATTCAGTGGAAAGTAATTTAGAAGAATCACTCAATCAGCTACGTGTAGATCCGGGTAATTCTAGCTTCACTGCTATCTCCGTCGGTGGAGTTGGTGCTAGTATCAAGCAGTCTGTGTCTCAAACATCCTGTCTCAATGATCCGCAGTGTCAATATACGCCTAACAGTGGCTGGTGGGGAGAATATTTCAACTATTCTAAGAATGATCCAGATATGGAGAACGGTGCTGTCTGGGGTGGCACGCCGACACCGACACAACACTATTGGTATGATGATGCTTATAAAAAGTTTGAACGGGTTGATGTTAATTTGGAGTTTGGTGACCAATGGTTTCCTTTTGACGGCACTGCCTGGGAGAATAAAGAAGGTTTTGAGCATGATTATCACTACGGCACTCATTGGCGAGCCAAGGTGGTAGCTTCTGCTTCGGCGCCCTATGATTATCAGTTATCGACTGATGATGATTCTTGGGTACTCGTCAACGGAGTGGTAGTGGTAAATAATAGTGGCGTACATGGGTCTTTCACCAAAACAGGACAGATCTATCTGTCCCAAGGAAGTAATGTGGTAGAGGTCTATTTTGCCGAACGCCATTCGACTGATTCTGCTATGACGTTCAAATTTACCGACACGAGCTTAAGTATTACCCCGTGGCCGGAAGGTTGCGCTGATATTTCCGGTTGTCAGTCGGTGATCGAGGCGCGTGCTACATCTACCAATGCTGTACGCAAGGCGGAGTATAGCTGTAACCAATCTTTGTCTAGCTGCGTTTGGTCGGAAGTGGCTCCTTGATCTGGAAGCTAAAGATGGTGAGTGCCACCAGTAGGAAAAAGAGCACACTTAAGTCATTGCGGAAGTAGGGAACGTCTACCAAGCCGTGAACGAAGATAGCAATACAAGCTAGTAGTAATCCCTGTTGGATGGCCGATGGGGATTTTGCTTGCCACAAACCAATGATCAGGTAGATTAGCAGACCTAAGAAAGCAACAACACCAATCAATCCTAATTCGGTCCAGAAATTAAGCAATAAGTTATGCGGATAGAGAAATATTTCTAACCACGTATGTTGATGATACGGTTGTAAGGCAATTTGGTAGCCAGCAAGGCCACTACCCAGTAGCCAGTGATGAGATAGTAGGGCCAGAGTTTCGCGCCATTGATTGATGCGAATCTCTAGAGAGCTTGAGGTTAGTATCAATGTTTGTGAAGTGATTCGTTGCCACTGAGTAAGGAAATTGGACGTAGCTACATAATACCAACCAGCTAACAAAGTAGTCACCATCAGGACCGACGACCAAAGACGTGTTCGGGGATAGCGCCACAGAATTACGATTAAACAGATCCCAAGGGCAGCTAAGGCGCCAGCTGTATGAGCCATGATAATTAGCCCCAGACCAGCCACAATTACCAGACTGGCTAAGACACGCCAGGAGCTTCGGAAACCGCTCCACCAGCCCAGATAGAGGGCTACAATAGGCGCTACGAATAGGCTGGTGCCATTGGGATAGCCATAAATAGTGGTGATGCGTCGTGTAGCGCTGGCGGACCAGAATTCGCTGGGTATACTCCAACCAGTGAGATACTGGATCAGACCAAGAGGGAACAGTAGAAGAATGTGCGCACCCAAGATCGCCAAGATAATTTCCATCTGTCTTTTGGTTTGCAATGAGTAAGTGGCTACCAATAGGATCATGATTGGCTCTAGGAAGTAGGCTTTCCACTGTCCCCAAGCAGCTAGTTGATTGGGCGAGATCCAAGCTGAGATAGTAGCGGCAATTAGTATTAGACTGATAAGCAGTCGCACTATCAGCGGTAAGAGATTGACACGAGGCTCTGACCAATTCCAGAGAGAGCGCCAGATACCAGAGCGCACGATCCATAAGACAAATAACAGCAAGATAGCTAATTCCAAAATGGTCGTCGGTATATTCCAGAGACGGAGGCGAATAAGATAGGCCGGCAGTAGAGCGGTGACGGCATATAGTCCGTAGCGACTCGATTTCCAGCTTAACAGTGCTACAGCAACCAAGGCTACCAAACCGGCCAGCACTACTAGTGGCGAGGAGACGAAATCAATCATGAGGTTTCAGTAGTGATTTAATTTCTGTCCAACTAATAGCCGAAGTAAGTAATAAGCCCAAGATGTAGATGATGGCACCGACAATGATTTGAATCAGTAGTGGTAGGAAATAGAGACCAGCGATCACGATCATCATAATGATGCTGGCTAAGAGACTCTTGCCGGCTACGAGCAACTTTGGTCGATAGGCAAATTGTTTGCGCACTACGATCCAAGCAAAGAGTACGATCAATAATTCAATACCGACCGTGACCCACGCCGCTCCCCAATAACTAAAACGTGGAATGGTTAACCAATAGCCGAGGACTGATAGCAGTGCGGCTAGCAAGAAATATTTCATCATTTGTTTCTGGCGTTCCATCGTCAGCACAAGATAGGTGCCGAGGGTACCGAAGAAAATAATTCCCGTGGCGACGATAAGTACTGCCAAGACCGGACCAGCAGATGCGAAATCAGGACCAGCAACCAACGTCATCAAAGGAGTAGCGACGATCAAGGTACCTGCTACCATCGGGATAGTGATGAGGGCAAAAACATCGAAGGCCTTCTGCCAGATCTGGTGTAAGCGAGGATAGTCTTGCGCCACCCAGGCAGCCGTGAACAGTGGTAACAGTAGACCCATGAACATATGAGGAAAGGTAGTGACAATTTCCAAGACTCGGTAAGCAGCACCATAGATACCGACCTCACTGGCCGGCTGATAGAATGATAAGAAAACAGTGTCGATTTTAAAATATATTAAGTTTAGCGTTGTCGTTACTGCTAGAGGCCACGTTTTGATTAAGACCGATTTCCAATAGCTCAGATCACAAGCTAGACCGAGACGATAGGCGCGGTAGGTCCAATAGAGGATGAGTAGGAAGAAGACAGCCGAGGCAGCTGACGAGGCATACAATATCCCTTGTAATGAAGTTTGATGTCCGATAGCGTAGACGATCAAGGCTAATAAAACTATTTTGCTCGCTAAGCTACTGATAGCGACACGAGGCATAGTGAAGCTCTTCTGAAAGAGCGCAGTCAGTACGGTTACCAAGCTGACGAAGAAGAAAGAAGCTACCAGCGCTAGCACGCCGACCTTGATCTCTGCTGGATAAGGAAAGAATTGGATCAACAAACAACCAATCACGAAACCAATAGTGGCAGTAACCAACCGCAGCGTGAATATATTATTGAGAATCTTGCCATGCTCTGCTTCTGGTCGGGCTGACAGTTCGCGCAATAAGGTAAGGTACAAACCAAAGTCTAGAGTGATACTGACCAACTGTAGCCACGCCATAATAGTGGTGTAGTAGCCATAGTTGGTCTGGCCCAAGTAACGGGTAATCAGGCCTAAGGTGATCACGCCAATAACGAGTTCGACGATCCGTAGACCAATTTGCCAAATTGTGTTGGAAAATATTTTGGAAGCCTGCGACATAGACTGATACATTATACGATAATTCAATTAAAGTAAAAAGCTAATATTTACGGGCTATAGATTGATTGGAAGCCCTTTGGCTTAGCGTTAGGCTACTGTTTTGCAGCCTAATACAAAACTTCAGCCGGTCGACTGAAGTTTGGTAGTAATTGATTATTCGGCTTGAGCTTTGGCTTCTATTTTTACCGCGGCCATGATCTGTTTGCGAATTTCAGCTTGAATTTTTTTGTCTTCTTTGAGGAAAGATTTGGCTGTCTCGCGACCAACGCCCAGCTTAACATCGCCGAAGGAGTAGGAGTTACCTGATTTATTGATGACAGTATATTTCACGCCTTCATCGAGTAGGTCTCCCGCGACTGAGATTCCTTCATTGTACATAATATCAAATTCGCAAGTCTTGAATGGTGGCGCAATTTTATTTTTAACAATCTTACAGTTGACACGATTACCAATAATTTTTTCTGCTTGTTTGATTTGTGCTGCGCGTCGTACTTCGATACGGACTGAGGCATAGAATTTCAAAGCGTTACCGCCGGTGGTAGTTTCTGGATTACCGAAGAAGACGCCGATCTTCATACGAATCTGGTTGATGAAGATAACGGTGGTATTACTTTTGTGGACGATACCAGCCAATTTACGTAAGGCCTGACTCATCAAACGTGCTTGTAAGCCCATGTGTGAGTCACCCATTTCGCCTTCGATTTCGGCTTTGGGTACCAGCGCTGCTACTGAGTCAACGACAACTACATCGACACCACCTGATCGCACCAGCGCTTCACAGATTTCTAGGGCCTGTTCACCAGTATCTGGTTGGGAGATGAGCATTTCTTTGACATTGACGCCAATCTTCTTGGCGTATTCTGGGTCGAGGGCGTGTTCGGCATCAATGAAGGCTGCGACACCGCCACGTTTCTGTGCTTCGGCTACGATATGTTGAGCGAGCGTTGTCTTACCAGAGGATTCAGGACCATAGACTTCGATAATTCTGCCACGAGGAACACCGCCGATACCGAGGGCAATATCGAGAGACAAACAGCCGGTAGTAATAGCTTCTACATCAAGGCTCTTGGTCTCACCTAATTTCATAATCGATCCTTCACCGAAACGAGCTTTGATCTGACTCATGGCCTCTTGGGCAGCTTTGATTTTTTCTTCTGACATAGTGTTGGTTTAATAGTAAGGCCTGTTTTTATTGTTGTAGCGGTGTGCTCGTAGGAGCCGTCTCTGGTGGTGTTTCCCGGACCACCTGAATGGTTTCTTCGAATTCCCGACTATGCTTTTTTTTAGCATGAATGGTGATTATGTTCAAGCCATCTGACAAGGGGATGTCTTGACGAAATAGGCCGTGATCATCGACCATAATATCTTTGTCGTTGAACCAAACTTGGGTGCCTACTTCTGTCTTGCCGCTGATAGTCATGGCTGGCGCCGATGTTTTCTGGTCTTTGATAGGTTGGTCGAAGGAAATGGTCGGGGCTTGGAAGGTTTGGATTAAGAACCAGATAAGATAGCCGAGCAAAATAAGCGCAGCCAGAACTACCCCGAGTCTCTGAAGCGCCCTTGGACCAGTGACTATCTTGAGTAATGACTGCCATCTGAAGTGACGACGAACTTTGGGCGCCTCTTCACTGACATAGTGCTGAATAGTTTTCTCTTGTTGATATTGTTGGACGCAGGCGTCACCATCAAGACCTAAATAGGAAGCATATTTCTTGATCCAAGAACGAGCATAGCCTTCTCCAGGCAGTAGCTGATTGGTTGATTGCTCTAAGGCTTGAAGATATTTTTCTTGAATGCTTAAAATAGTCGCCACATCAGTGAGCGACAGTTTCTTGGCTAGACGCGCATGGGAGAGTCGTTCTCCGAGCGTGGTACCAACCTCAAGGGATTTCTGCTTGAACGAGTGCATCAGTACTTATTGGAAATATTCAGGTGGTTGGTTTGTATTTTGGTTTTCGTCTACTTCTTCATCAGCAATATCTGCGCCAGCTGATTGTCGTGCAGCACCGCTGAGATAATAGTCTAGTTGTTCTGATTCGATCATAACTTCACGAGCTTTGGAACCTTGAGCAGAACCAACGATGCCGAGATCTTCCAAGGTATTGAGTAGACGCGCAGCTTTGGCATAACCGACACGCATACGACTCTGCAACATAGTAGCGGAGCCAGCGTTGGCGCGGATGACCAGTTCGGCTGCTTCACGGATTTCTTCAGCATCATCAGCGGCGTCGAAATTGCCAGAACCACCTCCACCGGCTGCATGAGCAGCGCCAGAAGTAATCTCGTTGTTATATTCCGGTTCACCAGTTTGGCGCAAGAAATCAGCTACCGCCTTAACTTCTTTCTCCGACACATAGGCGCCCTGGATACGTTTGGGCTTGGAAAGTTCAGCGCTGATAAATAACATGTCTCCATTGCCGAGTAACTTCTCAGCACCAGACATATCCAAGATTGTGCGAGAGTCGGCCTGTGAAGCCACGGAGAAAGCGAT
>CAZPQR010000026.1:0-3592 GCA_964588865.1 uncultured Gammaproteobacteria bacterium | reverse complement strand
TAGCGTTTGTCCATTTCAGTTACTACCCAGCGCAAGGCATTGATCGTGCTCTTGGCGTCGGTAATGATCGGTGTCATCAGGTGAGGAATGTCTTGATACAGCGATAGTTCGACTCGTTTCGGATCGACTAAGATCAATTTCAGATCAGAGGGTGAATTTTGCCATAGCATACTCATGATGACACTATTGATCGCTACTGATTTACCGCTACCAGTAGCACCAGCGATCAGAAGGTGAGGCATCTTGGTTAGATCAGCCATATTAGCCTTGCCGGAAACGTCTTTACCCAGCGCCAACATCAGATTACTCTTGCGGTTATGGTAAGTTTCGCTAGACAAGATCTCACGCAGTCTCACTATTGATACTGTCTGATTGGGTACTTCGATACCGATGAGTGATTTACCAGGAATAGGAGCTTCGATACGGATGGGGTGAGCAGCTAGCGCTAGAGCAATATCATTCTGGAGAGTTGTAATTTGCGATAGCTTCACGCCGTCATCTGGTTTCAGGGTGTATTGGGTCACGGTTGGACCGATATTAACGTCATCCATAGTGACACCGATGCCGAAAGTTTCGAGTGCTTTCTGAATCTTCAAACTATTAGCTTTGATATCACCGCTGGTTGGTTTGGTGGTGGTAGCATTGAGCAGGTCGAGTGGAATTTCGACTTTCTTGATCGGTCGATAGAAGGTGCTACTCTTCTCAGGACGTTCACGGGCTTTGTCTTCTTCGATGAATTCTTCTTCCGATTCTGATACCGGTGTTTCACTGTCTTCGAGTAAGGCGGCTGGTTCACTCATTTCCTCTTCTGGTTGCTCGAATAGTTCATCGCTCGGTGCAGATTGTTTCTGGAAGCGTAGACTGGATAAACGATTGGCCATTGATTCGAAAGAAGCATTCATACCGATGATGGCGCCCGTTAAGAACATACCGAGCAGGATGACTAAGCCGCCCCAGAATCCAGCCAGCTGTGACAAATTGTGACCGATGAAATAGCCCAGATAGCCACCACCAGTGCCAGCATCGGCGATAGCAGTCGCAGTCATGCCAAGGACAAAATAATCAAAGAGACCAATTAATGAAATAAACAAAAAACAAAGGCCAAGGTAGTTGATTTTCTTCAATCCGAAACGACCAGAGAATATCAATAAGAAATCCCAAGCCAAGAGCATGAGTAGGGCGATCCAGTTACCCCAACCAAACAGTCGACTTAGGCCAATATTGAACCAGACACCTAGTGTGCCAGCCCCATTGAAGAGCGAGACGATGCCGAGAATAGCCACCGTAAACAAGCTAATGACCACAATGGCACGTTTGGTCTCGGGAGAAAGCTCCCAGTGATTGATAGCTGGAGCGGGTAGCTCGGGCTGCTGACGACGCGTATATTTACGCTTTTTACGACCCAACATAATGTCGATATTTTAACACAAAAAAGAGAAAAAATGAATTGATTTTGACCTACCAAAAAACCTCCTATCAGGAGGCTTCAGGGTCTGGTCTATAAATCCTAGAATTCACCTTTGCTACGTCTGTTGGCTTTGTACTTTTTGAATTCTTTGGGGTCGTATTTCTTCAGTACTAGCGAGGTAAAGGTATTGAAGTTATCACCGAGATCTTTGATGTATTTGTGTAAGTCCTCGAGATAGACATTATAAATGTGATTCCAGCTGGTTACGGCCATGTGAATTCTTTTGCCGCTGAAGCGAGGCTTGATCAGGCCGTGAAATTCATTCTTCTGACCGAAGAAACGGATGAAAACATTTTCGTAACTGGCTGGTTCTTCTGGTTGCGGTACTCGCTTGAGATGATTCTTGCGATGAAAGGGGAAGAAGACGTGATAATCTGGTTTGCTGGCTTGTTCGAAGCGGACATCGGTGATATCACGAGTTTTCAAATCAACATCAATCTGTATGTATTCAATATCTTTGATCGAGCCGTAATAAAATTTACGAAACAGGAATGAGTAGAGGACGTGGAAGAAATAACGCGGGTGTCGCTCATTGTCCCAGACGGTGTAGTAGGTAATTTTTAACGTATCCTCCTTACGAGCTGTACGATAATACATGAATTTGGGAATATGCTTATCGTGTTGTGGTTGATAGAGAATAGGCTGAAATTCTCGCACCAATTCAAAAGTTTGCTCTTCAGTAAGCTCAGGAATACTAGTAGTTGGGGTTTCTTCCATGGACATATTGTAGCACGTTGCAGTTGCCTCTAGGCATATACCCCGCCAAGGTTCTGACGGGGTATATGTGAGAGTTGAGATATTAGCGTCGAGTTTCCCAACCGGTTCCTGCCGGAATGAGACGACCGATAATAACGTTTTCTTTTAATCCGCGGAGGTTATCGCGACGGCCAGTGATAGCAGCGTCGACCAAGACACGAGTAGTTTCTTGGAATGAAGCCGCAGCCAAGAAGGAGTCGGAAGCCAGAGAGGCTTTGGTGATTCCTAGTAAGAGGCGTTCGCAGGTAGCCTTCTTATCTTTGGCATTAAGGGCGCGATTAGCTTCGTTGAATTGGGTGCTGGTGACTATTTCTCCTGGGAGAAGATCGGTGTCACCGGCGTCTTTGATGTAGTAGCGAGAGAACATCTGACGAGAGATCAATTCAATATGTTTGTCATTGAGCTTCTGACCTTGTGAAGAATAGATGTATTGAATCTCGCGAATGATGTATTTCTGTACTGCTAGTTCACCTTGGAGACGATAGAGTTCGTGTAGATCGATGCTGCCTTCCGTCATAGGTTGACCGGCGTTGACCAGCTCACCATTCTTGACCCAGAGGTTATAACCAGCAGGGATAACGATCTCCAGCATTTCATCTTTGCGTCCAACAACCTTCAATTCTTTCTTCGTCACGTGGACAGTACCGTGGATCGGACTCAAGAATTCTTCATGATCGCGAACGAATAAGGTTTGACCTTTGTTGACGTCGTCACCGTCTTTCATCTTGACGACATCTTCGACGCGTAATTCGAAGACTGTAGCAGTAGCATCAGATTGTTTGATCTTGATCAAACGGTTCTTGGTGATACCTAGATTCTCATTGGGGATGATGACCTGACCTTCGATCGGAGAGACGATCGCTTTCTTCTTGGGGATACGACCTTCAAATAATTCTTCGACACGAGGCAAACCTTGGGTAATATCTCCGCCGGCCACACCTCCCGTGTGGAAAGTTCTCATGGTCAGCTGAGTTCCTGGTTCTCCGATACTTTGGGCAGCGATGATACCGACAGCGGTTCCCATCTCGACCAATTCATTGTGACCAAGTTCATAACCATAACACATCTGACAGATACCGCGGATAGATTGACAGGTGAGTACCGAACGAATACGAGCCATCTCAGGATCAGCGGCGGTAATTTTCTTCACATCTTCAGCTGTTACCAATTCACCTGATTTGATAATAGTTTTGCCATTGGCATCTTTGAGATCGTCACATAAGACACGACCGACCAGACGCTGAGCCAAGATTTCGTTGTTGTCTTCGGTTTCTTTCTTGGTCCAGATCAAACCAACGGTGTCTTTGCAGTCCTTCTCTTCGATGACCATGCTCTGAGCTACGTCGACCAATTTACGAGTCAAGTATC
>CAZPQR010000025.1:0-10685 GCA_964588865.1 uncultured Gammaproteobacteria bacterium | reverse complement strand
GCGGGCACTCCTACGATCGATGCTTTGGCATCAAATACTGCTTCCAGCCCTGGTACTGAGCAATTTGGTCTTCGGGCTACCGCGACCAGCGGTAATGGTACTGTTACAGCGCCCTATGCTGCCTCTGGATTTGCCTACACTGGAACTGCTGGGACTGCGGCACAGGTAGCGTCATCTAGCACCTCGTCGCAAACTACTACCTATTCTGTCCGTTATTTGGCTAATATCGCTAGTGATACAGAAGCCGGTAGTTATACCACGACGCTTACCTATACTACCACTGCTACCTTTTAATGCCGTTTAGATCTAGTTTCTGATGTCAATTTTTCCTCTCAATTTTGCCTTAATAGCCAGACGTATTGGTGTTTCGCTGGCTATTATTTTAATGCTGGTAGTAGCGGTTGGATCAGGTATCAAGACTGCTCAGGCCATCACTATCTCTCCGGTGCGGTTAGAAGTTACTGGTGATAGAGGTACTACGGTTCATGGTGAATTTATGATCGTCAATGATCAGCCTAACGACACTACTTATTACGCTTCTTTCGAGAACTTTGAAGCGCAAGGCGAATCTGGTACACCCAATTTCACCCCTGGCCGCGACGGCTTAGCTAGTTGGATTGACGCGCCGCGCGAGATCAGTCTCAAGTCCCAAGAACGCAAAACTATTCCTTTTACCATCACGATTCCGGCTAGCGCTGATCCTGGTGGTTACTTCGCTGCTATTTTCTTGGGAACGACCCCACCGGATACTTCTGGCGGAGTCAAAGTTAGTATCGGTGGCCGAGTCGGCTTATTGATTTTGCTCAAAGTGTCAGGTCCGATCAAAGAAGCTGGTGGACTGATTGAATTCAATCTGCAAGATAAGAAACAAGTTTACACTGGCTTGCCACTAAGTTTCTACTATCGTTTCCGCGATGACGGCGCTGATCGTGTGAAACCTGCTGGTCAGATTACGGTCAAGAATATGCTGGGTATGCAGACAGTACAGCTTGATGCCAACCCTTCCCAAGGTAACGTGTTGCCTTCAAGTGTCAGACGGTTCGAGATTCCTTGGGGAACGCCACTCAAAGATAGCGACAGTCGTTCATTTGGAGCTGCTTTGACACGACAGATGCAGAGCTGGCATTTCGGCTATTATACCGCTACCTTGCACTTGATGTATGGCGAAAAGACAGTTCAAAATATTGATAAGGTTATTCATTTTTGGATTATTCCCTGGCAATTATTGTCGGTTATTATAGCGATCTTGCTATTCGTGTTATGGTTTTTCACCTTCGGTATTAAACGCTACAATCGGTGGATCATTAGTCGAGCTCGTGTAGGTAGAAGCCGATGATACATGAAATTTTTTACCACGTTATTTAAGAGCGGGGATAGAATAATTTTGGCAGTTTTTTTGCTACTCCTTTTGACGGGAGTAGTTTATGCTACTGATGTTAGTACTGATAGCAATGTCGAAATAACCGCCACGGTCTGTCCAGCCGGAGGGTGCAATGGTGGAGGCGGTGGAGGAGGCTCATCGGGCGGAGGCGGAGGTGGTGGCATTGGTCCTGTCTTGCCACCAGTTACTTCGGTAACCATCTCTGGTCGCGCTTATCCAGCTAGCCAAGTGACGATACTCAAGGACGGACAAGTGGCGGTCACTACAGTAGCAGGACCTGATGCTAATTTTTATGTCGCATTGACCAACCTTACGACTGGTAACTTTGTTTTTGGGGTGCAGGCAGAGGATGGCCAGGGCAATCGATCGGCGCTGTACTCCTTCCCGTTGTATATAACTTCGGGTGCCATTACCAATATTACGGGAATTTTCTTGTCACCTAGTATCAATGTTGATAAGAGTGAAGTTAAGCAAGGTGATCCGATTACTATCTTCGGGTTGACGACTCCTGCAAGCGACGTCAAGATAGCTATTCACTCTGATCAGGAGCATTTGGTAACGGCTACCTCGGATGCCAACGGTGTCTATCTCTATAAATTTGATACCTCTCCTTTGGAAACTGGTCAGCACTCGACGCAGTCACGGACGGTAATTGGTGGTGAGGTTAGTTTCCAGAGTAATCCGGTTAATTTCTTGGTCGGGAGCAAGAATGTAGCACCTCTGCCCAAAGAAGCGACCAAAGTGGATTTCAACGGTGATGATCGCATAAATATCGTAGATTTTTCTGTCGCTGCGTACTGGTATCGACGACCTGATCCGCCAGCCGAATACGATCTTAATGGTGACAACAAAATTGATTTAGTTGATTTTAGTATTATGGCTTACTATTGGACCGGGTAATATGAAAAGAATTATTACATCCTTAGTTTTAGTTATCGTTTGCTTCTTACCAGCGATGGCTTCCGCCACTAGCCTACGTTTTGTCAGTGATTCTACCACCATAGCTTTGCAGCAGAAACAGGTAGTGACGTTGGTATTGGATTCTGAAGGTCAAGATATCAATGCGGTCGAAGGCACAATTACGGTCAGTGGTACCAGCCTGAAATTATTGGCGATTATTGATAGTAATTCGTTGGTCAGCTATTGGCTGGAATATCCCAAGATTGTCGGTAATACCATACGGTTCTCTGGCATCATCCCTGGTGGTTATCACGGTAAACAAGGAGCTCTTTTCGCTGTTTTGGTCCAAGGTGATACTGCCGGAGACTCGATCTGGCAGACGATTAGCACCAAAGCTCTCTCCAACGATGGCAAGGGCACCCAACTGGCCCTAGCTTCTACTGCGCTGACTGTGTCGGTTAATGGCGATATTACTATCTCACCCTCTACAGCAGTTCCTTATAGCGACGATCGGGAAGCACCAGAATCCTTCAAGCCGGAGATAGCTCGCAATCACTACATGTTCAATAACGATTGGTTCGTGGCCTTCACGACGCAAGACAAATCATCAGGAATGGATCATTGGGAAATACAAGAAAGCCGCAATGGATACCTCGATCCTAAGAAGTGGCAACGGGCAGAATCACCCTATCGTTTGCAGGATCAATCACTGACCAGCTCTATCTATATTCGCGCTTATGATCGTGAAGGCAATATGCGTCAAGAAATCATCGCGCCCTTACGGTCAGCTTCCTGGTATTCTGATTTCCGAATCTATATTATACTTATAGTGTTTGTAGTGCTGGCATTATTTTTCGCTTATCGACGTCGACATCATGCATAGTTTCTCACGCCTGAGTACAATATTCATTTTCGTAGCTATCGTTATCATGGCTCGTGTTTCGGTTGTCCACGCAGCATCATTACAACTTAGTCCTGGCTCTGGTAGCTACGCAGTTAATCAGACATTTGCTGTCACGGTGTCGGTATCGAGCGCTGATCGCGCCATGAATTCTGTCTCTGGTGTCGTCACGTTCCCGACGGATTCTTTGGAAGTTAGTAGTATTTCTAAAACAGGATCAATACTTAATCTGTGGGTGCAAGAACCATCCTTCTCCAATGCAGGGGGCACTGTCAATTTCGAAGGCATCGTACTTAATCCTGGCTTCACAGGAGCCAACGGTAAGATCATCACAATTAACTTCAAGGTCAAGGCGCGTGCAGCAGCTTCATTGGCTCTGACCAGCGCTACGGTATTGGCCAATGATGGTAAGGGGACCAACATTTTGGCGGGCGTGAGCGGCTCCAAGCTGACGCTGACCGACCCAGCTGCGCCACCGCCACCTGTCGGCGAGAAGAAAACTATCGAGCCAACCACTCCGGTCATCACTTCATCGACTCACCTCAATCAATCCAGTTGGTATAATCTATCGACGGTCAAATTTGCTTGGACAGTGCCGAGTACCATTGACGCTATGTCGCTGGTCGTAGATGACAAGGCCGATACAGTGCCTCCAAGCAAAGCACAAGCCATTAAAACTGAATGGCAGTTAGACAAATACGCTGACGGTGCTCACTATCTACATCTCAAGTTCAGAACCAAGCAAGGAACATGGGGCGCTACATCCCACTATCGTTTCTTGATCGACACCAAGAACCCGACACCGGTCACTATTCAATTCCCACGTGGTAAGGAGTCAGAAGATAATCGTCCCAGCGTGATTATTGCCTCTACCGACGATTTGTCAGGTATTGCCTATTATGAAGTAACAGTCGATGGGGTCAGTCAACGAGTGACTGTCGATGAAGTCAAACAAGGGCCGTATATTCTTGTCCAACAAGAGCCAGGTACGCACACGATAACGGTTCGAGCCTATGATTTGGCGGGAAATTTCAGCGAGGCTCAAGATAGCTTTATCGTCAAAGGTCTAGAAGCGCCTAGTATTAGCAAATACCCCAGTGAAATAGTGGCCAACGTCGATCGGTTTACTATCGAAGGATATACCTATCCAGAGACACAAGTTACCGTATCACTGACTAATCCCTCGGGGCAGACTACGAGTGAGACTACCCAAAGTGTGAAATTCGGCTATTTCAGCCTGCAATGGCCTTCGACCCTAACGCCTGGTACCTATACGATCAAAGTGACAGCTCAATATTCCGATGGTCGTCAGACAGCCGCTAGTCAGTCTCTAACAATTATTTCCAAGGAGCGTACGTTACTACCAGTAGGATCGACAGTGGTTAACTATTATGCCACTAATATTCTGGCTATCATTGGTTTACTGACGGTTATATTCGGTATTATCTGGGGTCTGTGGTATCGCTTGGTGCGGTATCGTAGACGAGTACATAAGAATGTACGTGCTACTGAGAATTATCTTCACTCGGTATTTGATGGGCTGCACGGACATTTACGCGAGAACATTGAATTATTAGAGAGAACTCAGAGCCAACGTCCATTGACGCCAGAAGAAGTACGTATACTATTGCAACTCAAAGATGATTTGGTGGCCGCCGAGCGTATGGTTGAGACCAAGATAGAGGAGATTGAATGAGAAGAAGGGTACTCGGGATTCGTTATTTGTTATTAGAGGAAGAAGAAAACAACCGACACTTATGTCGGTTGTTTTATAAAAGATTTCCCTAATAACGAATGACCCTAATAACGTATAACTAATAACTATTTTACTTTCCCAACTCAATCTTAATATGATCAGTTAGTCGGGGAATGTGACGCACCCAGAAGGGGGAAAGGGTGATACTGACACCCGGTAGGCCTTGTTGTTGGAAATAATCGTGAGCTTCATCTGGAGTCTTGCCAGCGACAGCGCTGGGGTTAATCAGATCTTTGCCCACTTCACTGGTAGCGATAGTAGCTTCCAGATGCACCTTGGCAGTAGCAGAAGCAGTCGAAGTAGCGAAATCGCTGAGTGTATAAGCGAAGCTGTTAGTCTTAATCTGTACTAAGCTGGCATTGGACGGCAGCTTATCTTTTAGTTTAGCTTTGGCAAGGGCTACTAGCTGATCATGATCAAATATCATGGTGGTGAAAGTAGCTTTGACTTGATAGGTGAACTGTTGTGTCTTGGTGCCGAGAGCAGGATCAGTCTGTTCGCTGATGACAGTGGCAGCGATGTGTTCGGGTGCTACGTCCAGCGAGGAGGTTAACTGGGTTTTGAGTTGCTTCACGGCTGCTTGTTTCATAGTTTCTAGCAAAGCGCTGCGGGCCTGATCGATATCAGTAGTTGATAAGGTCAGCGCTTCCGGACGTTCAAAAGACGACGGCTTATCACTGTCGCCATAGATTTGATCTTGCAGGCTAGCGGCTAATCCGGGGATAGTAAATTTACCGGCTGGAATCTGATATTCCTGACCTGGCTTATCGGCAAGCGCTACAGCGCCAATAGTTCCGTTGGCCGGTACGGTAACACTATCAGTTAAGCGGAATATTTTACCCTCGCTACTCATCAGGCGGGTGGTTTTGACCAGAGGTTGTGATTTGCTGGTAGTGTTATGCAAGGTAACGTTGATTACCGCGCTATCACTAGTAACTAATTTGCCAGAGACGGGGAAGATCTGTTGCTGTTCTAGATCGACTGAGGCCGTTTCACCGTACAAGGTTTCGGGACCAGCTTCTTTGGCGATTTGTATCGGTGTTTCTACGACAAAGTTCTCTTCTTTGGCCGGTATATGAATGGTAGCTGTGGCTAAGGTAATGTGGACAATGAAACCAATCACGGCAATGGTGATGATCATGAAGACAGTAGCGATGCGGCTATAGAGATTTCCTCGTAAGTTCATAGGCTTATTATAGGCTAAAGATAGCGCTATTGTCTACGTAATAAACTATTGACAAAAAAGTTGTTTCAGCGTAAATATGAGTCGTTGTGTTCATTAATTTCAACCAGGGCTGAATAAGGAGAGGCTATGCGAGAGCGAAAAAGAGTTAATCCTACCAGTGTGGCGCGAGCTATTGAATTAGCTCAGAATGGTGATCGACCGCCGGCGATAAAAAGTCTAGAGCGGGAAATCGCTAATGCTGAGAAAGATGCCACCAATCCGCCCTCAGTAGAAGATATGAAGCGCATTACAGCGCTGCGCTTACGACTGGATGAGTTGATGAATGAGTGGAGGATACAACAAGCTTCCCACTAGATTCTTCCAACTCAACACAAGCTACGGAATATTCCGTAGCTTTTTTATTAATCAGATATGAGTTAAGTGTTGCTTGTCGTATCGTCAGCTACTCCCGTTCCTCCAGCACCCAACAACCAGCTCCGAGTACCTTTTCTAAGGCTTGCTGCAATTCATTGCTGGCAGTCACATGAAGATTGGTTTTGACTTTGCGGGTTTCATGATTCTGGATAACTAGATAGACAGGGATGGGTCCTTGATGTTTGTCGCATAGCTCTTTGATAGTTGGCAAATTATCTTTGGCAAATCCGGCTGGTAGGGTAAGCCACAGTCTATAATCACGCAGCGCGGATTTCTGATAGCGCTTCATCGTCTCATCGGTCAGCTCGGAGACGCTGTCGGCAATGATCTTGGGTGAACCGTCTTTATCCGAGACTTTGCCTTTGACCATTACCAAAGCGCTGGGGCGCCAGATAAGCGAGGTGGTTTGTAATAATTTGGGGAAGATAATTACTTCTGGCGAAGCAGTACTGTCTTCGATAGTGACGAAGAGCATCGGGTCACCAGCTTTGGTAATTACTTTATGCACGTTGGTAACTACTCCAGCGACGGTTAACGTCTCACCATCGTGGCGCTTTAATTCTTTCAAGGGAGTGATCGAGCCTTTGAGCCAGACCAGATACGGTTTGAAGGGATGATCGCTAATATAGAGGCCGAGAAGCTCTTTCTCCCAGGCTAGTCGTTGCCAATTATCTGTTGGCGGCGCAGCTTCTAGTTTGAGATGCTGAGCGACTTTGATCGGTAGATCAGCGAAAAGATTGGTAATACCAATTTTGCTATCATTCTGGCTCTTCTTATTGAACGACAAAAGTGTGTCGAGATTGGCCAACATCTGACCACGTTCACCGTGAGCGTCGAAGGCCCCGGCCTTGATCAGACTTTCGAGTGATTTCTTATTCAAATCTTTGTCGGTGATACGCTGGAGGAAGTCTTCGAGGTTTTTGAACGGGCCGTTGGCTTTGCGCTCTTTGACGATAGCGCGACTAATATGTTCGCCGACGTTTTTGATCGCGCTAAGTCCGAAGCGGATAGTCGTTGGTCGCTCTTTGGGATTATCAGGGTTCATGACTACGGAGAAGGTCGTGAAGCTCTCGTTAACGTCCGGCGGCAAGACAGTTAGACCCATGGCCGAGCAGTCAGCCACTTCTTTGGCAACGGTCTCTATATCATTAAGGTCAGCTGTCAGCAGGGCAGCCATGAATTGGGCGGGGAAGTGAGCCTTCAAGAAAGCGGTGTGGAAGGAAATCATGGCATAGGAAGCAGCATGCGAACGGTTGAAACCGTAGCGGGCGAAGGGCACGATGAAATCCCAGATTTTCTTGGCGGTTTCGGCTGGAATGTTATTGGCTACCATACCTTTGACCATTAATTCTTCTTGTTCGTCCAGCAATTTCTTGATCTTCTTACCTACGGCTTTGCGCAGGATGTCGGCTTGCCCATAGCTAAAGCCCGCCAGCTTACGAGCGATTTCCATAATCTGTTCTTGATAGACAGCGATGCCATAGGTATTGGTTAGGATTGGTTCTAGTTCGGGATGGAGGTAAGTAATTTTCTTCGTCCCATGTTTGCCGCCGATATATTCGTCGATAAATTCCATCGGACCAGGACGATAGAGCGAAATCATAGCGATAATATCTTCGATGGAGCTTGGCTTGAGCTTCTTGAGATAGCGAGTCATGCCACTAGATTCCATCTGGAAGATGCCGCGCGTCTCGCCCCGTTGGAACAGTTGAAAGGTTGTCTTATCATCGAGCGGAATGGCATCAAGCTTGATATCTTGGCCAGTAGTAGCGCGGATGATGTTGAGAGCGTTTTCTAAAATGGTCAAGTTCTTCAATCCTAGGAAGTCCATCTTCAATAACCCCAGATCTTCGACAGGGTGCATGGAGTACTGAGAGATGATGGCGGTATCGTCAGAGCTAGATAGCTGCAGCGGTACATTATTGACTAATGCTTCCTTGGTAATCAGAACGGCACAGGCATGAGTAGAAGCGTGGCGTGCCACACCTTCCAATTGCTTGGCAGCATCGATCAAACGTCTGGCTTGTTCATCTTCGGCGTAGACCTCCTGTAATTCTTTGACTTTGTCCAAAGCGTCGGTGAGATTGCTCATCAGTGGGATCATCTTGGCAATACGATCGCAGTAGCCATAGCCGTAGTTGAGTACCCGACCAACGTCACGGATAGCGGCGCGGGCCGCCATGGTTCCAAAGGTGATGATCTGCGCTACACGATCATGACCGTATTTACCTTCTACATAGTGCAAGACGTCGGCCCGACGAGCGTCAGCGAAGTCCATATCAATATCAGGCATGGATACACGTTCAGGATTGAGGAAACGTTCGAACAACAATTTATACGTTATCGGATCGACGTTGGTAATATTGAGTAAATAAGAGACGATACTACCAGCAGCGCTACCGCGACCTGGTCCGGTAACGATGCCATTCTGTTTGGCCCAGTTGACGAAGTCTTGCACGATCAAGAAATAAGCAGCAAATCCTGTTTTGGAAATAATATCTAATTCATAATCTAGGCGATCTTTGAGTTCTTGAGGCGCGGCTTCATAAGTCGTCTGGTAGCGACGGGGCAGGCCTTCATAGGCTAGCTGTCGAAGATATTCCTCGGCTGTCAGTCCATCGGGTACATCAAATTGGGGCAAATTAATCTTGCCTAATTCAATCTCTAGATTACAGCGGTCAGCGATAACCATGGTGTTGCTGATGGCTTCTGGCAATTCGCTGAAGTTAGCTGCCATGTCACTGCCCGAAAGTAAAGAGTAATCTTCACCGATATAGCTCATACGATCTTTGTCCGTAATCTTCACTTTGGTCTGAAGACAAATGAGAATATCGTGAGCCAGCGAGTCCTCGGAACGGACATAATGCACATCATTGGTAGCGACTAGGGGTAATGAATGTTTCTTCCCTAACTTGATGAGTTCGCCATTGACTAAACTTTGTTCGGGGATAGAGACGCGGTTCTGTAATTCAAGATAGAAATTGTCGGGGCCGAAGATAGTCTTTAGTCGTTGTAAGTTGGCTTCAGCTGTTTTCTGATCACCGTGAGCTAGGTGACGAGCGATCGGACCGTTGAGACAGCCTGATAAGGCAATGATGCCCTCGGAATACTTCTCGAGCAGCGACCAGTCAATGCGTGGTTTATAGTAGAAGCCTTGGAGATGAGCGATTGAAGTAAGTTGGAGTAGGTTCTTATAACCAGTTTTGTTCTTAGCTAGTAACGTCAAGTGATACGGTCGTTCTTTGCTGGGTTGATCGGTAATCAGTTCGTTGCTCAGATAGGCTTCCATCCCAATAATAGGCTTGATACCAGCTTTCTGACATTTCTGGTAGAACTCGATAGCTCCATACATCACACCGTGGTCGGTCAAAGCCAAAGCCGTCATGCCCAAATCTTTGGCCTGATTGACGAGTTGGTCGATCTTACCCAGACCGTCGAGCAAACTATAGTGAGAGTGAACGTGTAAGTGTGTGAAGTCCATGGTGATGAAGTTGTTATAGCATGGTACTAGGTACTAGTCACTGGGTACTCGGAAGAATATGAAGTGTCAAATTGGGATCCGGGGTCCGCTATCCGCGATCCGGGGTCCGGGTTGAGTTCTTTGAGTGACTATTAGAAAGACGAAAAAAACCGGCCTTACTGCAGCTGGAAATTATGAAGATCTAATTTTATTTTTCTTTTTCTTCTGACTGACGCTTGCTGCGTTTGGAAGATTTCTTATCAGCGAAACGTTCGATGACAGATTTCAATTCGGCACCGCCACGGATAATCAGTGGGATGTAGGTGGCGAGATCTTCGGTCTTGCGGCGGAGTGCTTGCGTAGCCTCGTGGATCGATCCAGTAATAGCTTCGACACGGTTGATGATACGACTCGTCTTGCGTAAGAAATTGACGACGTAGAACATCATCCAACACATGAAAAAGGTCAGAGCTAGTGCGCAGATGGACAGTGCTAACCAGAAGATATCTTGTGTAGAATGTATGTTCATAGTTCGACTCAATTATAGCACAGGATAGGAAATAAGGAAGAAGCTAGAAACTAGAAACTGGGAACTAGAAACTAGGAACTCGGTACTGGGTGTTAGCGGCTCGGTACTCGGAAATCGCTACCCGCTATCCGAGTTCCGGATTGCGGATACCGAATTCT
>CAZPQR010000024.1:0-10872 GCA_964588865.1 uncultured Gammaproteobacteria bacterium | reverse complement strand
TCGATAACATCAAGAAGTATGGTGGTCGGACCTGAAATGTCCAATTTCACGTCACGGCTATGTTTGGGTAGCCGTTCCCAGCCAGGCCAGATCAATTCAGTGCAACCGAGGTGATTGGCTAATACCGGTATGGCGTCGATCATCTGTTCATCGGCAATCAGCTCATACCAGGGCACGTTGCAAGCGGCTCGCTGCAGTAGTCGACGATCATAGGGACGTCCGCAGCGACCATAGATATTCAGAGCTGTCCGCACGTATATACGGTAGGAATCATCAGGCGGAGAGAATTCCGGTCGCGTGGCGTAGAAACGAATTAGATTCTCCAACATCAGCCGGTCGTGATTCTCGCCACTGTTCGGATAGGCCCCTGCTGCTCGCGCAAGAGCTAAGCGGCAGGCGTTCATAAGATGAACATTTTGGGGATGGATCTCAACAAGTTCCAGCAACCAGAGTACTAGCCAGTGCCAGGTACGACGATGTTCGGACTGACACAGTACGATCGAAACGGACAACAGCAGTTCGGACAGCTTTTCGGGATCGGTATCGCCAGGGTTAGCAATTTGGTCCATTAAGCCGATCAGAAGGTGGTTATGAGGTAAATGCGCTCGGGCCTGTTCTCGGATTGACATATAGCACTCCTTAGGTGATGGGAAAGAACGGTGAAAACCCGAGGGTATCTAACGCTTTTTATCTGGGGTTGTCAATTTACCCCGTTAGATAACCTCGTATCTAACGGGGTAAAAATATCCCCCTTCGCTCGCGGCGAAGGGGGATTAAGAGAGTTTACTCCTCTATGGTTGAAGGTTATCTTGATGTCGTGGGAGACAGGGACTGTCGGTATGCTTCCTCGAATAGACCGAGAAGTGCCAGAAGTACTAGGCTGACTCCAAACTTGCGAACTATGAACTTGCCGATCTCGACGCTCATCAGATAATGATGACAAGCGGTTCGCATGCACGCTAAGTCAGTTATCGCGTCGGCGGGTAGTTGTTCACCGGTGAACTTTAGTCCTGTTTTATAATCAACAAGTAGACGCCAGCCTGTCCACTTTAGATCCTCACTGCCAACCTTTTGCGCGAGAACTGGTATGGCGTCCAACATTAGGTCGGCCATGATCAGATCATAGTACTCGGCATTGCACATGGCTTGATGGAGTGTCTGACGATCGACCGTAGAAAGAAGTTCGAAACATTTCTTCAGGAAGATATGGACTTGGGTTTGAGCTCGAGACTCCGCTGGGCAATGCTCAGGAGTCTCGGCGTAGAACTTAACCAAGGCTATTGCCTGTTCTGCCACATAAGGGTTACCTGTCCAGTCGTGCATTAGCCCGGCTACACGTGCAATTTGAACAAGGTACTCCCTACTTGTCTCAGCTGTTTTTTCCTTTGTTTCAGCCGAGAGGTCGCAATAACTGACCCGTAGAAACTCTGCTACAACCGGCCAGTTCCTTTCTCGACCCTGTCCGCAGAACCGACCAACTATGCTCTTCAGATGGACCAGAAACATATCGCCGTAGGGGGTGGTAAATAGATCCAAGAATCGACCCAGGGTAGAATCTAGGCACCCAATTCCTCGGTATTTAACCTTCAATAAGTAGATCATTTCTTCAAGACCAATCGAACTCATGATCGACCTCCTTTGGTTCTTGCGGCAATGGCGGCAAGAACGAGGTTATAAAAGAACCTACCGAGACAATCTCGGTAAGTGCATCTAATACCTATAATCAAGCTTTGTCAATTGAGTTTTTTCGATTACAAAAAAATATCCCCCTCCGCGCGTGGCGAAGGGGGATTGTTTGATTGGCGTCAGGAGTTAGATTCTGTCACGTTCTCCTTCAAAGTAGGCCAGCAGTCCGAGAAGCGTTGTCTCTTGACCGAATTGCCCCCTTTTGAAAGCATGCTTGCCAATCCCAGGGAAACGCTGGCTACATTTGGCCCGCATAACATTGATGTCAGACTGGATGATAGCGTGATGCAAACGTGCGTCCGTAATCACCGTGCCGTTTTCGAGGTCATGGCTATTAAGCGTCTGCCAGCCAGCCCATCGCAGTGGAGGGCAGCCAATACGAGAGGCTAGTACTGGTATGGCTTCTAGTAACAGATTATTCTGAATGATAAGGAAATGTCCGGTATTACAGTAAGCGTTGAACAGCACTTTGCGATCCTGAATTGTTGAATCAAGTTTACTGAAAGTGCGCAAGAATTCATGGATTTGGGCTAGATCACGTTCACCTGTAGGTATGCGGTCATGAAGACGTACTTCTTGCGGATTGAAGCCATAGAACTTCAGTAGCTCTTGCGCGGTTTGTTGGCCATACTTGGTTGCTTCTGATGTTCTAAACAGCGATGCAACGCGTGCCAGTTCCAGCGTGGTTATATTGAATAATGCCGAGACAGACACCTCTAACTGCTGAAAATTAAGTGAACTCATCTCTAAATGCAGACCAAGCAACATGTTGATCACGCCAGGCCAATGGTAATTGGCTTTGTTAGAGCCGCAGAGAACACGCGATCCTTTTACTAAGACAGCGCGAACTTCAGGGTCGGTGGTGGCAATCATCTGATCAAGTACTTGTGTGAAGGCATTATTATTGCCGTCATTTCGGTACAACTCTCGTAACTCTGCTAATGTCCGAGGCATGGTACCTTCCTTTGTGGCGCAGCGACTGTGGTCACTGGCAGAAGGTGTAAAAGAACCTACCGAGACGATCTCGGTAGGCCTATCTAACGCTTTTTGAGCCTGGATGTCAATGCTCTATTTGAGTACGCTCTTTAAGACTTTGAGAGTATAGTCCAGATCTTTTTTCCTCGTCTGCCGTCCGAAACTAAACCGTAGACTACTGTTGGCTAATTTCACTGACAATCCAAGAGCCTTCAGTACATGCGATGGTTCTTGGGAGGTTTCGCTGCAAGCCGATCCAGTGGAAACTGCTATACCGGCTTTGTCCAATTTATAGAGTAAAGTTTCGCCTTCAAATCCAGGGAAGCTGATATTGAGATTATTGGGCAGGCGATTATTCCAATCGCCATTAAGATGAGCTTGAGGGTAGATTTTCTGAATCTCTGTCCAGAAATAGTTTCGTAATGAAGCTAATCTTTTGATTTCGGCGGCGGCCAGGCGTTGCGATAGTGTGAGGGCGGCTGCCAAACCGACGATACCAGGAATATTTTCCGTACCGGATTTCAAGCCGCGTTCCTGGCCGCCGCCATAGATAATCGGTTGTAATTTTACACCGCGCTTCACATAGAGTAGCCCAGTGCCTTTGGGTCCATAGAGCTTGCATCCAGAGAGCGACAATAGATCAACGTGTAATTTCTGCACATTAAGTGACAGATAGTTGCCAGCTTGGCAAGCATCAGTATGGAGGAGGACTGGATTGAGTTTTTTGGTTGCTCGTTGTTGATTGATGATCCGTAGAGCTTTGCCGATTTCAACCACTGGTTGCAAAGTCCCGATTTCATTATTGGCCAGCATCAAACTGATGAGGATGGTTTGTGGTTTGATAGCTTGTAAGATGTCTTGGGCTTGGATGATGCCTTCGCTATTTGGAGTAACGATAGTAACTTTGCGGCCCCAATTTTTTACTACTGCCACATTTTCTAAAACTGCAGCATGTTCTATAGCGCTGGTGATGATCTCTGATTGGGGATGACGAACCTGTGTTACACCTTGTATGGCCATAGTAATACTCTCGGTACCACCGCCGGTGAAGTAGATTTCATCAGGATTACAACCCAGAATTACTGCAACTTTTTTCCGAGCATCAGTTAAAGCATTTTGAGCTTTCTTCCCAGGAGTATGCAGACTGCCGGCATTAGCGAAATCAGTCGACCAGTAGGGCTTCATAGCTTGGGCAACGCGGGGATCGAGCGGAGTAGCAGCTGCGTAATCTAAGTAAATATTTTTCTGTGGCATAGTCATATTGAGCCTAACAAAAATAGGCCAAATAGCAAAGCTCTGTCCTAAAGTTTTAGGACAGAGCTATTTTCCTTCAGCTTGATCTTGCCAATCATCACGTTCGGACATGATCGCGGAAGAAGGATTGAGAAACATGGGCCAGCTACGTAATCCCAGACGATGGAGTTCTTGTTGGACAGTTTCGTCTTTGAGGTCGAGGCCGGTCATGGTCTCAGGCAAAGCATTGGGAGGTACTACTGTATGACCGTGTTGATCTCGGCCGCAGATGCCGCGTTTGGGTCGACCATCGGGATAGGTTTCGAGTACGATTGGTTCGAACGGTGGTTCGTGATGTTCGACTTGATCTTCTGGTCGGTAGCGCAATTGGTTATCGGGAATGTGTTCGATCTCTTCGGGTATCAGACTAGCGTCGCGGAGTGTTTCGTTTTCGGACATAGTTGATTCACCTCCTTATAGGACAAGGTTCTAAGGCGCAGGGTAAATTTGTTTACCCTCGTCATCATAGAGATAGATCGCCTTGGTGGGACAACTTTCGGCCGCGGCGATGATAGTTGCCTCGTCATCATGTTCGCCCTCTTTGACGCGTGCTAATCCGTTCTCATCAAGCTCAAAAGTTTTGCCGGCGATAGCCACACAGGAGGCGACACTGACACATAATTCTTGATCAACTTTGATTTTCATACTCTTACTATTGTAGCGGAGACTAGGGGAGTGTCAACCCTGTTTAATATTCAAGCCTATCAATTCGGACTTGACCCCCTAAAGGGAGTTTGTTATCTTTGTCGGTGGTTTAGTCCTTAAGATTTTTCAAAGGGCGTGACAGCTCCGGCCGAGACGAATTGCTAGCCGACTGAATAAGTCCGCTGGTATATCCGGGCTGTCACGTCCGCCATTAACAATCATTCCTCGTAGATGGGGTTAGGTGTGGACGATGTGTCTACGGGAATGGTGTGGGCTCCGGCACTGCAAAGTGTCGGAGCTTTTTTTGACTTTTTACCCTAGAGGTTTAAGCTGTAAGAAACCTTGTTCCTTACAGGAGGTGGGTATGACAGAGTTCGTCCCAATTGGTGAGCGCCGCGTGACACTTGACTCATTCTTCACTCGTTTTTTTCTGAAATCCCGAGTTGACTGTGGGCAAGGGGAGACTGTAGAGCCAGTTGAAGCATTGGCCAATGTTTACGTCGTAGGCAGACTGACTAATTTTTATAATCGACCTCGTATACTTGTCGTTCAGCAGGAAACTAGTGAGAGTTTGTATCGGCGTCTTGCCTGTTTACCAGTACCCCGCGATCGAGCTAATGTTTGGCGTCAGGCTGCTGACATGCGTTTTTTGGCTCAGTCTTTATTCTGGGAAGAAAATAAGACGACACCCAAAGATAGTCTTTGGTCAGCAGATTACGCCCGTTTCTGCTATCTGGCAGCGAGCGAGCTTTACAAACAGACAGCAGATAAAAAGTCTGCTCTACCAGATACTCTGTACTTCCTAGCTCAGAATTACGTCCAATACCAAGTCGCAGTTCGTCATTTGGCCACAGAATATCTAAATCTTTTAACATTGGTAACTGATACCGATGTAGAGCAGGAGATAAATGCCGGCCAACGAATATACGCCCTACATGATTTGATTGATCTCTTGGTCGACTGGCGGCATCAGCCATCAGCAGAGCTGCGAGAGCGGATCATAGCTGCCGCGCAGATACTCAAACTCCCACTTGATAAACTCCCAACTGATCTAAGGGTCGGCTAATGTACAAGCGAGCAGACAAAATCTGCTCGCTTTTCTTTTTTATCAGCTAATGTTAGCTTATATATATGAAATATATCGTTGCAATTATCGCTGTTGGGTTGTTGCTGTATCTTGGCTTGCATTTCGCGCCGCAGCCAGCAGGAGATAAGAATTTGCCACTCGATACCCGAGCTACCAGCACGACTCCCCATGAATCTGAGGCTACTACTACACCTAGTACGACTAAGATCTATTCCGTAGCTACGGTTCTGGCGCGACCAGCAGATTATCACAATCGGCAGATTTGCCTCCGAGGCTATTACGAGACGACTTTTGAATTCAGCGCTTTGGGCGCTACGTATCATCAGGACGATAAGCAGAAGTCACAAATAGATAAACCTTATATTTGGGTCGGGCTGTCAGTGCCTCGTTCACAACTTACCTGCGCCACCCAAGGCTTATATTGCTTCGGTCAGGCTACGGTCTGTGGTTTATTTGAAGTTGCAGCAGATGGTGCTGCGGGCTTCGGTCAGTTAGGATTGTATCGCTATCAGATACGATAGTGAGATTTTTAAATTTTTCGTTGAGAGGTAGATTGGGTCAGCATCTGGTCGTCATTTGAGAACATCGTGACGGCTTTTTGGTTTTACAGCTGGTATCTAACAGGGTATACTATACATAATCGAAAACGATGATTATGGGTATTTTCGTCGTAGAAGCAGTTCGAGAAGATCGAGGATTAGTTCAGCTTCACGGCACCATTATCAAAGGAGTGCTTAAGCCCGGTATGGAAGCCGTGCTTGATAGTCATGTCATCGTGTTGCATCGCGTCTATGATCAAGATGATGCCGAACTAGAAGAGGCGACACGTGGTTGGCAAGTTCATTTGGAGATTGATACAGAAGCTACCTGGGTTTGGCTCCAAGATCTCCAAGGGCGACAAATGACTTTTACCGAAGATAAAAAACAAACTAATTCACTGGCGTGGGACGCAGAAACTATTTCTTCATAACGATCGTCTGGATCTGCCTAATCATGGTGGCTTTGCCTGTCGTGGCGCAAGTGGCGTCAACGACCGCCGATACACCCTTAGAGACTGTCGATAGTCAAATGACGGTACAAGATGATCAGTCAGCGATCCAATTTTCTATCGAATCAGATGATCCCGATACGTATAGTGGCGTGATAAGTTTTATTGCCACCAGCGAGCAGCCGGTTGAAGTGCCGCTGGCTGTTTTCGTTACTACGGCTGATAAATCCTTGGTCAAAACCATTGTCTTGAAAAGTTCTCCCGATGCTACTCGTTGGCAAGCGGATTTCGACACTGCTACGTTGCCCAATGGACGCTATCAGTTTCAGGCTGGCTATCGGTTATTCCGTGGTGCTGAACCAGTTATCTGGAATCAAGGGTATTGGGCCTTGGTGGCTAATAGTGCTGCTAGTTCCCACCCTAGCGTCGTGATACCCACGCCCGAAGTTCTGCCACAACCAACGATTCCTGAAATGCCTGCCCCCACTGTCAGCCAGCCTGACCCGATACCTACGAGCACCGTGCCGACTGTCGCGCCGATCGATACTCAAGTGACTGATTTCTGTAGTCGCAACTCGATTACCAATGTTCAGAGTTGTCTGGCAGTAGAGAAGTTCCGTCTCGATCCATTATGTCGTCAACAAGGAATAGCAACTATCGCTGATTGCGCTACGTATCTGCAGCAACGATATGAACAGCCCTTGTGTCAAAGTGCTTCTGTCTCTGATGCTCAGCAGTGTCAGCGATATATTATTGATCAAGCGACGAAGAACAAATTTTGTGGTGATTGGCCACAGCTGGCGTGCGCCACAATTATTGGTAGTTGGTATCGCGGAGTGGTGGCGAGTTTCGTCTCATTACAAACCTCGCTTGAACTCTCGACAAGACCTTTGGTCAATCAGACGATAGACTGGAATAGCTTGATCAGTCACAATAGCCTTGATGTTCTGGCTTCGGCTGCTGTAGCTGATTATTCTCAACACAACCCCATGGTTCGTCTGATAGCATTACGCGCTGGCGGTGTCATTGATGCTAACCAAGATTGGCAAGCTGTCTGGCCGGTCGGTCTGCAATTGGATGGTGATAACGATGGTCTGAGCGATGATGCCGAAGTTCGTTATGGTACCAAATTAGATGCAGTCGATAGTGATGGGGATGGCTATCTGGATGGAGAAGAATTGCAACATCAGTACAACCCAGCTGGCAGCGGCAAAGTAGCAGTAGTTGCCGGTATTGATCAGGCGCTTGTCTCTGGCAAGACGTTGGAGCAGCCATGGACCGCTGGTTTGGTCGGTGACAAAGTTGCTATTACTGGGGTAAGTGCTTTCGTCAATGGACAAGGGTTGCGATTGGCTGGTACTGGTCCGGGGTTACAGCCAATTACTTTGTTTATTGGACAGCCGTTTCCGATCGTGGTGACTGTCATGACTGATGAGCGTGGTCAGTGGGACTATTATCTGAATCAACCAATTCGCGATGGTGCCTATACTGTCTACGCCACTATGATAACGTCCCAAGGAACGATCAGTACCAAAAGTAAAGCAACAACAGTCTATTGGAGACAAGGACAATTAGTCTCTCTGGCTCAGTTAGCAAGTGAGCAGCCAGTGGTCAAAGGAGTAGCCTATGATCGATTCGGTGTCACTACGCCTCTGGCTCTGGGCTTAATTATCGCGGCGGTAATTGTCGGTAGCACCTTAGTAGTTATAAGTTGGCGACGATGGTAACTTCAATCAAAACACAAACAATTTACATTGGCAGTGATCACGCGGGTTTCAAATTGAAGGAGCATCTGAAATCGAAATTGATGCAAGCTGGCGCTCGGGTGATCGATGTCAGTGGTTCGACCTTACAACCAACAGATGATTACCCCATTATTGCTTACGCTGTGGCTCATTCAGTGGCGCGTGACAAAGGAACTCTGGGCATCATTGCCTGTGGTAATGCACAAGGCGTATCTATGGTGGCCAACAAAGTTTCGGGTGTTCGAGCAGCTATCGGCTATAGTGTCTATGCGGCCAAAACATCACGAGCCGATGATGATTCCAATATATTGTGTGTCGCTGGCCGAGTATTAAAACGACCAATGGCCTGGAAGATTGCACAGACATGGCTCCAGACACCGTTTGCGCGAACCGTACGTTTCCAACGACGATTGAAGCAAGTCTTAGCCATCGAAGAGCAACAGAGGCCTCTGATTGATGTCATCCCGTCAATCTTAGTCAGCTCTGTCAACGAATTCAAAGCGCGAGTGAAAAAGATCGAACACTATTTTTCTTTGGCTCAAGTGGATGTGGCCGATGGACACTTCGTACCCAATAGTACTGCTATTGATTGGACTACTATTGAACGGGCGCATTCAGAGATGAGTTTCGATCTTCATTTGATGGTTCAGCGACCGGATGTCTGGCTCAAGCGAGTGAAGCGAGTCGACGGTCTCTATCGTGTCTTCTGGCACCTTGAATCCAAGGTAACGACCGACACCATGATCGAATTGGTACGTCGTAAGGGTCTTTCTCCGGCTTTGGCGCTACGACCAGAAACAGCTATTAAGAAGTTGCAACCCCATTTGCAGCAGGTTGACGCTGTCCTTCTGTTAGCGGTGGAACCAGGATTCAATGGTGGAACCTTCTTACCGGAAGTGATTAAGCGAATTCGTCAGGTGCGAGCTCTCAATAAGCAGATTCCCATCGTCATTGATGGCGGCATGAATCCTCATACAGCGTCGCAAGTTATTGCTGCTGGTGCTACTAGTGTCGTGGTCGGAAGTTTCTTGCAGCGCCACAGTGATTGGGAGCAAGCGATAACGCAATTACGACATAGTCTATGACCAACTCGACTCGAGATTTAGCCTTAGTGGCCAATCAATTGCGACAAGACTTGATCACTATGTTGGCTACTGCTGGATCCGGTCATACCGCCTCTCCTTTGGCCTTAGCTGATCTGATGGCTGTTCTCTATTTTTCTCAATTACGTCAGCGACCGCGTCAGCCTGCCTGGCCGGGACGTGATCGATTGATATTTTCAGCTGGTCACGCGGTACCGATTCGTTATGTGGCTATGGCTCGGGCTGGTTATTTCCCATTGAAGCAGTTAACCACCTTACGTAAATTTGGTTCCCGACTGCAGGGTCATCCGAGTCTGATCGATTTCCCCGCCATGGAGACGTCGGGCGGACCTCTGGCTCAGGGAATTTCCGTTGCTGTTGGTATGGCTTTGGCTGCCAAACTCGATAAGGCTCAGCATCGTATCTATGTTGTCTGTTCCGATGCCGAGATGCAGGAAGGACAACTGTGGGAAGCGGTGATGACAGCAGCTAAATATAAATTACATAATCTGACAGTGTTTTTGGATCGTAATAATATTCAGATCGATGGCAAAACCGATGACGTCATGCCCCTAAATCCGGTACGAGAGAAGTGGCGTAGTTTTGGTTGGCAAGTGGTGTCTATTAATGGACATGATCATCAAGCGATTATCGATGCTATTGATCTAGCGCGCAGTTTCAGCCAGCAGCCGACCGTTATCATCCTCAACACTGTTCCGGGTAGAGGAGTGAGTTTCATGGAAAACGATTATCGCTGGCATGGCCGAGTTCCGACTGCTCTGGAAGCGAAGCGAGCGTTGACTGAGCTACAAGCGGCACGAAAGGAGATTAATTAATATATGTTACGCCTCAATTGGTGGGATACCAAGAAGCACAAGTTAGAATCTACCCGACAAGGATTTGGTCGGGGATTGCTTCGAGCTGCAGCCGCTAACAAAAAAGTCGTTGCTCTAACTGCCGATTTGAAAGAATCAACACAGGTAGAGAAAATGGCTCAGAAATATCCGACGCGCTTTTTCGATGTGGGAGTAGCAGAGCAGAATCTAGCCGGTGTGGCGGCTGGATTGGCTCTATCAGGTAAGATTCCTTTTATGACTTCCTATGCTGTCTTCTCCCCAGGTCGGAATTGGGATCAGATACGTGTCAGCATCGCTTATAACCAGGCCAATGTTAAGATCGTTAGTACGCATGCTGGTTTGAATGTCGGTCCAGATGGAGCTACCCACCAGGCATTAGAAGACATTGCCTTGATGCGCGTGCTCCCACATATGACTGTGGTGGTTCCGGCTGATAGCGTTCAAGCAGAACAAGCAACTCAAGCTATTGCTCGTCGCCGCGGACCCTGCTATCTCCGTCTGACGCGATCAGCTA
>CAZPQR010000023.1:0-11112 GCA_964588865.1 uncultured Gammaproteobacteria bacterium | reverse complement strand
TATTGACAAAAATGCCTATTTATGCTAATATTATATATTAACGTCCTTCGACAATTTACCTAGATTTCTGCGCTTCACAGCGTGAGAAAGGGGTTTAGATGCAGTGGATTGAATTGGAACACTGGGACTGGTCGAGCTGCGGCTTGACCTTTAGTCTCGTGATCACGATCTGGGCCGCCTATGAAATGTTACGACAAGCGTATTACTTGTGGAGTCAGCCGGAGATGAAAGGTGAGTCGTTGTCCTACAAAGCCAACGCTTACTTCTTCATCACCAACATGGTAGTTGGCATGTACGGCTGGCATTTCCATAAGTTGGCACTCTTCATCAACGGTGGTGCCATGTCGCTGATGTATCTACCGGTGATGGCTGGATTATTTAAGCTTAAGCCGTTGACGCGGCTGGAGCTTCGGCTGCTTTCACCGGCGTTACTACTAGTGCTGATGTTTGCCATTATGCATCAAACGTCGTCGACACTGACACAGTTATTCTTCAGTTTGTCAGTCGGCGGACTTTTCTTCCAGCTAGTCGTTCCATGGGAAATATTTCGCAACAAGGAACGTGGCGTGGTTCGTGTCCAGGTATTCGTACCCTTTATTTGTAGTACGAGTGTCTGGTGGGGTTACGCTATCGTAATCCACGACCCTGTCCTGATCTGGACCTCTCCGATGTATCTCACAGTCTTGACTATCACTATCGCAGTCTGGCTGCGATATCCCAATCATCACCAAGGAGGAGTGTCATGAACTGGATCGTCTGTTTGATCTCGATGGCCTGGGTCATCATTTCCGCCATCATTTCGGTGGCAGAGAACACGTTCACCAAGTCGTTGATGCTGCAAGCTGGCATCATCAAGAAGATCGATGACAAATGCCTGCCTTTCTACGCCCACGGAGGAATGTGGGCGGACTTCTTCCTGATGTCTGCCATGCTGGGGATGATGTGGACGTATCATGAGCAGTGGGACCATATTCGCTGGATTGTGTGTGGCGCCATCAGCACTGCGGCCAGTATCGGTATGCACGTCCAGTACCGCAAGGGCGATCCTTGCTCCACCAACTACGGGGGCAAGATCATCATCGCAGGCTACCTGCACATGATCTACTTCGCCGTCGCCATGACCATCATGCTGCTGACCTTGTTCTGTACGAGCGGTATGAGTCTGGTGCACATCATCGCCATCTCTGCCATGCTGGCCGTGTTCTTTCCGCTGGGTATGCTGCAGCCGGCCATCTACGTGCATGGCAAGTTCGACGGTCAGGCCAAGTTTCAGTTCTATGGAGCGATCATCGGGTTGTTCATCGGGCTCGTGCTGCGCTTCGTGCTGATCAAGGCTGCCGTCTAGGAGGTGTGATGCGAAAGTTATTCAAGGCTTTCTGGCAAGAATTCTGGGGACCAATGCCAGATGAAGACACGCGGTCCTACGGTCCGATGATGCCCGCTCCGTACCTGATGCGGAGGGTGTTCGGTGTCAAACTCCTTGTTCTGATGATTTTTCTGGTCTCGGTGCTCGTCAGTCACGGGTGCGTGATCAGCTGGCTGACGCACCTATTCGCGCTCAATCACTGAGCAACGACCGGCTCTCTCTTTCGAGGGAGAGCCGGTTTTCTATTTATGAAAAAACCGACCATTTCACCTATGGTCGGTAATAAATGCATGCAGATTTTCTAGCCACAAAAGACACAGTCATCAGCCTCTAGCTGCTCTGAGAAGGGTTCAAGTTTCATTATATCGGTAACATTCACAAACCTCACTAATCGCCATTTTTTACAGCTCGTATCTGAAACTTTTTCTGAGCATAGATATCCTACTGCCTTTAAGGTAGTTAGGAGTTGTTGACTCGGCGCTGTTTTTAACCAGACAGTAGACCCCAGAGTATATTGACCATTTGAGTTTCCTAATACTGCGTTTAATCGTGATGAACTACATTTATAAGCAGTGAAAATTGGACCCAAACCAGTAAGTTTCTGATACTTTGCGTCAGAAGGGTAGATTTCGCTACCAATCTCATTGGACACTGGTTTAGCAGTACATAATGGAGAGGTGTCGGTATTTACTGGTAAGTCACTTACATCATCAGTGAAGCGGAAGGTGGAGAGAAAAGTCTCAAACTCTTTGGCATAGGGTGAACTAATGGCAAAAGTCTGATTCATAATAAAATATTCAGTACCGTTATTAGTTACAAAGAGCTGATCTGAAGGGCTATCATTCGGAAGATTCATCTCGCCGTTTGCTGGGGTTTTGAGTTTCATGCCGGTTGTTCGGATAGCAGGTTTACCTGCTAGCGTTATATCTGTTTTTTGAAAATTTGATAAACTCTTTTTTTCTTGAGCAATCATTTGATCACGTTCCGCTTTATTTTTTAGTTTCGTGACTACAAAACCATTGCCGTACCAGTCAGCTCCGCAGGGAATAGCTGTGGGAGTGATGTGAATCATCTGGCCATTGCTACCACAATCATCCGCTACCCATGACTTGGGATAGGTGAAAGTATAATCAGCTTTATCATTGGTATACGTCTGCCAATCGCTCATGTCATCAGTGAAACGGAAGGTGGATAGGATTTTTTTATAGACAATGGCATTTTTGTTTGGTGACGTTGCAATTAAAATATCAAAAGTAGAGCCACTAGCTGATAGGAGGTAGCGCTCGAAGCTTTCTGAGGAAATCGAAGAGGTGCATTTATAGGATATGGCATGATAATTGCTGATATTGATATCTTGTTTATCGGTACATCGTAGACTGGGATTTGGGCGTTTCATATCATAACTCTCTAAATCGGTATCTATCTGTATGCGCAAACCGAAAGAATTTATATGAGGTGACTCAGAGGGATAATCGCCGATAGTTAGATACATTCCTTCTTCAGCACCTTCGTACCAAATATGCCAATCTTTTGGATATTTTAAACTAAAACCATAATCAGTATCTGTATACGTCTGCCAATCTGCCGCGGTCTGGATTTCTGTGGTCGGTCTCGTAAGTTGTACTGTTATGTAGTTCCGTATTTGAAAGTATACCCAGCTATCGAGAGTGAGAGCGGCAGCCGCAATTATTAAAACAACACCAGTGATAATAGTGTCGTGAGAGAGGCGATGTGATTTCATATAGATTCGAGGTCTACGAGAGGCCAGGAGAGCTGAGTTGATTAGAGGGGCGGCTGCAGGCAGTAGTGGCTTGATTCGGGCGATTCATGAATCGCCCTTAGCGCGGTGGCTATCTATCAGATACTGATGTTGTTTTTACCACCGTTTCTTCTTCAAGCCTGCAGCCGCTGCGTTGATTTGGGCTTCTTGCTTGCTATAGCCTTCACCCTCGGCAATCATTTCTTTATCAATATAGAGACCGACGGTAAATTTCTTGTGATGATCAGGACCGGATTCACCCAAGACCTTGTAGTGGGGGGTGACACCGTAGACTTCTTGGGACTTCTCTTGCATCTTGCTCTTGGGGTCAATATACAGATGCATGCGCAGGATTTCTTCCAGCTTGATGAGCACGTGTTCTTTGATGAATTTATCAGCTTTGGCGTAGCCGAGATCGAGATGGATAGCACCGATCAGTGCTTCGTAGGCATTGGCCAAGATGATACGTCGAGCCTTACTGCTAGAGTCTTTGGCTTCACCGCGACTCAAATAGAGGTAATCGTTGAGGTCAATCTCTTCGGCAAGATCAGCCAGTGTATTGGCGTTGACGAGACTGGAGCGCCAGTTGGTCAGTTCTCCTTCGGGATTGGGGTAATTGGTGAATAGATATTCCGTTACCACTAATTCCAAGACCGCATCACCGAGGAATTCCAAGCGCTCATTGTGATCAATACCAAGATTCTTGTGCTCGTTCAGATAGGAGCGATGGGTGAGAGCTGAACGGATAATCTCTTTATTCTTGAATTTCAGCTTCAGGCTGTTTTCGAGTTGCTGCAGGTCCTTCATAAGGAATATTTAGTTGATCAAGTACTTGGCGGAAAATATTTTTGGTCTCTTCGTAGCCAATGATGTCATGAGCTTCTTGTGGCCCGTACCAGCGAGCGTCCTTCACTTCTGACATTTGCGGCTTCAACTCGGTATCGGTGGTCTCAAACAGGAAGACATGGACCAATTTACGAAATGGTTGTTGCTCTGGTTTATGTACTTTAAGTTGCAGGTCATCAAGATGACCTTTGTTGTCTAGATTATGAATACCAATTTCTTCTCCGATCTCACGCACCGCAGCTTGTTCGGCGCTTTCTTTGCCATCGATATGACCTTTGGGGAAAGTCCACTTGCCGTAGGAGTCGAGGATCAGAGCGAAGAAGTAATTGTCTCCTTCACGTCGGTAGATGATACCGCCACTGGATTCTTCTTTGATACCTTGGCTCTCTAGGGTCTGCTTCTCACCACGGGAAATCATTTCCTTATAGATACTGCCCAAGACGCCATTCACGAATTTACCAGAAGAAGCGCCGCCATAGGTCTTGGCTAATTCAATAGCTTCATTGATAGCTACCTTAGGGGGAATGGTTTTATCAAATTTTAATTCAAAAATACCAATGCGTAGCACATTGCGATCGACAAGGGTGATCTGTTCTAATGGCCACTCAGGTGCGAATTTGGTTATCAACTTGTCGATAATAGCATGATTGTCGATAACTTCTTCGGTCAGACGTAAGCTAAAACCCTGATCGTCGAAATCAGGTGCGAATTCATCTTTGATGATAGTCATGGCAGCTGGAACGTCTAATTTGCCATGATAAAAATCCCATTCAAAAAGTGTCTGGAGAGCAAGTGTGCGAGCGAGATGACGATTGGCCATAGGAGAGAGGCCAGCAAAGAGCAAAGAAAGAACGAAGGAGAGAGACTATTTGTCCGAGGTCTTAGCTTTGACTGGTTTGCTTGACCGAGTTAAGGATTTAGTCTTTTTAAGAGTGTTGACTACTTCGCGTCCGCGGTAGTAGCCGCAATTTTTGCAAGCATAGTGGGGTCTAGTGTCATGACCGCAGTGTGGGCATTTGCTACGAGCAGGTGCTGCCAAAGCAAAATGTGCCGCGCGGCGGCGTTTGGATGAACTAGAGCGTCGTTTTCCAGGTAAACCCATATAGTTAGTTTGTAGTTAGTGGTGAGTAGTGAGTAGCGGGGAACTACTTGAATTAAGTTGCTACTGAAAGCAGTAGTAAATCTTGAGACATCATAATGGAACGAGGCTGATTAGTCAAGTTTTGGTCGTAGATCAGAGCTCTGTCGGTGGTAACGAAAAACCCAATAAAATTGGGCTTATTGGACGGGGGTTGACAATAACCCAGCCCTATGCTATCATCACAAATCCCGTAAAGGGAGTAAATTAAAAAAGAACACCCCCGATAGACCTGCGTCCACGACAAGCATGGGGATTGATCTTCAGAGTTTTCCGGCTCAGGCTAGAAAATTTCTTAGATCAATTTTCTTGGACGCAGATCTATGGGGGTGCTTTTCTTTTAACTGACTGATTCTGAATTGAGGGTCAGTTTTATTTTACGATCAAATTACCTTTCATACCCATGGCGCGGTGCTTACCGACGCTGCAGTAGTATTCGAAGGTGCCGGATTTGTCAGCTACGAAGGTGACACTATCGGTTTTGCCTTCGCCAATCTGTTTGGTGCGAGCTTTGAACTCATCGATCACCCAATCATGGAAGCCTTCGGTATTGGTGAAGTTGATGACAACGGTATCGCCTTTGTTGACGGAAATTTCTTTGGTATCAAAGGAGAAGTTCAATCCTTTGACAGTGAAAGTCCGAGTTTGAGGTTTAGTTGTGGCTGCTTCTTTCTTAGTCATGAAAGCCGGATTAATCATACTACCATCGTCAGCCAAGGCAGGTACATCAGCGCCAGGGAATTCATAGGTTCCGACCACACCCGCGTCGACATGCAACATAGCATAGAGTTTGGGAGTCGCCTTCTTGGGGTCGATGGTTACGACGACATTGGTATTGTCACCGTCGACGACAGCGGTATGACCGATGACATCACCTGGGGTGCCATTTTTGTCAGCATGGATAGTCATCCAACCTGGCCCGACGGAGACAACTTTGTCTATGGTGACCGTATTATTGACCAAAGCAACTTCGCCGGCCACGGTCACAGAAGCCACTGGCTTCACTGGTTCGACAGGAACGTTGGTGACGTCAGTATTTTGATTAGTTTGATCGTCATCATTGGGAGTGACGACTTTGGAAGTGCAAGCAGTCAAGGTTAGCGAACCAACCAAGAGTACTGCCAGCAAGGATAAACGATATTTCATCGTTGAGATGTTAATAATTAACGAGAGGTTTGGCTATTATAAAGAATATTTTTTGAGTTGTAAAATTATGAAATATTTCTAATTAAATTAAACCCCTGTCGTGCTAGTCACAACAGGGGTGAAGTATCAGTTGGGTCTTTTGTAGCGACGCAAGCTCATAATCAACAGCAGGACGCCGAGACCACTTACCAGATATCCGAACATAGTCGGAAATTCTAACAAGGGAGTATAGTGGGAGGTTATCTGCATCAGAGCGCCGATAAATGTTAAGGCGAATCCAACCTTAAATTTTTGTTCATTGGATCGAAGCCCCGATGAAAGTAGCCAGTCTCCAAGTGCGAACGTGAACCAGATCAGACCTATAAAGCTAATGAAGAGCCCGATTCCTCCACATGTCCGACTGATATCCCAGTTGTGGGTCAGCGGATAGAGAAAAGGGCAGATTCCTACAAGCATCATCCCTGTAAAGAAGCAGATTTGCCCGCGTGACATCTGTGTCATTTTCCTTTGATACCAGCGGTGATAACAAATGGTAAATGCTATTGCCACTATGGAAATGACGAGACAGGCTACGCCGAAAAATAAGATGTGACCAGTTGGCATGAGAAGCTCCTTTGATTCTGGTAGAAAAGTAAGAACTAAAACACCCTCATACTAGGTAAGTATGAGGGTGTTGTCAAACGAAGAAATTTTAGTTGAAGGAATTGAGCATCACCCCACCGGCAGCGGGAGTGGTGGAAGTGGCTGTCAGATGATCGACTCCCACGAGGCAGACTTCTTGCCATGGCACGTAGTGGCTGCGGAAGGTGGTAGCTTTGACCTCACCATCGGGGTAAGTAACTTTGTAGTCAAATTTGGCATCGGCACCATTGTGAGCTACTTCAGTACATTTCTTCTCGCCAACTTTGAGTGATAAGGTTTCGATAATTTTGCTGGGAGCTGGTTTGACGATGTTGTAGATTTCCGATTCTGTCTTCTCGGCTGTGCGACCGTCTTTGGTTCCCCAGAAATCGAAATAGAGATTGTCGCCGTCGATACGAGTTTGGATCAGAATCGGATGACCGGTGTCATTCTTGAATTTGTAATCTGGCGCCGGATCATAGATCGTAGCGTCAGTGCCAGCGGGTTCGTAATAGCGTACTCGGTAGGAGTGATTGCGTCGTTCGGTTACCGGTAAACCAGAAGCGAGGGTGGCGCGGAAAGTGGTAGTACCGATCTGACACAAACCACCACCGTATTCTGGTGTTGTCTTGTCGCCCTTGATAACTAATTCTTGAAGATAACCAGTTGAGGCATCAATAGTGCCTAATGTTTTTAGTAATGAGAACTCTTCATTGGGTTGAATCAGGATACCATTAAGGGCTGCGGCTCCAACGGCAATGTTGTGTCGGCGGTTGACTGGACTACCGCTGAAATTGGAAGTGCCGGTGCCGATAATTTCTTTGATGCCGAGGTTATTGACCTTGTCGACGGTGTATTCGGGCTTGGTGATTTCGACCGGTAGTTCGATGTCATGGTGATCACGAACATTGGCGTCGAGGCGAGAAATCAGGAGATCAGTGTTGATGCGTTGACCTTCTTGGCTAGCTTGAAATTCCACTACACGGCCATTGTCGAGACGGAATTTGGCATTGAGGGGTTGCTTCTCAACTTCATTACGGATCTGACTGAGCCAGGACTGCAAGGCGAGTGGATCGACGCCGAGGGATGGTTTATTGTTGACCAATTTAAATTGCAACCAGCGTTGCCAGAGATCAGGTGTTACCAGATATTCAGTCTTATCATGCGTGACAGCGAAATGATCGAATTGTAGAGCCGGAGCTACTTCTGCGAGTAACGGTTGGACCATGGCAGTAGTAATCTGCGGCTGTTCCACCTTGGTTTCTAATTGAATTGGTTGATTGTCTAGTTGAGCAATAGCTCGCTCAGTTTGCTTCAGGGCACGATCGAAATTAAAAGTAATACCGGAAGCTTCGCTACTGATCTTGGGTTGTCCGTTGTCGAAATAGAGCTGTGCGTCTTTCTTCTCTCCGAGGGTACCCGCATAACTCTGACGTAAGGTGGCAGAGTATTCATCGCGATTCCAGGTATAGGCAATAGGTTGATTGACACCGATGATCATGCGGAAGAAATCTCTGACATTGATCAGAGGATTGCTGCTTTTACCAATCTGATAGACAGCGGCCACACTGGCGGAGGGATTCCAGATAATCAGTTGTCGGGAGACGTCAGGATCGCCCGTTGATATTAAGGTAGGGGTGAGGGTTACTTGTTTCTGAGTCGAGACATAGGTCAGGCCGCTGGCATTGAGACGATCAACTTGTTGTTGTACGCGATCAAGTGCTTCAGTGTAGGTCAATCCATCAAGTGTAATGTTGGCGATCTTCATATGGGGCCAGATGCGGTCACGATAGCCCAGTTGCATTAGACCAATGACAACGAAGAGTACCAAACCGATGATAACAAGGGTCGCTCCGCCAATCAGCAGACCGAGTAAGGTGCGATGATGCAAACCTAGTGGTGATTTAGCCATTGATAATTTCATTGAGAAGATCTTTGGCGGCAGGAGTCTGTATCGGCTGCGAGTCAGCTGATAGATAGACGACGTCACCGACCTTAACGTGTTCTAAGAAGTCACGTACGACGGTGACTTTTTGTTGTAATTCGCTTTGGAGTGTCACCTGTTGATCATCGACAGCAGTGACTGTCAGCTTCATATTACGTAGTAACATACAGTTATTCTTCTGCTTGTACAGGAACACGGATTCCTGTCGAGCGATTTATTTTAGGCAAGGTAACAGTTAATATACCGTTACGCAAGTTAGCTTGAACTGCATCAGCTTCAATCTCCGCTGGCAATATCAGAGAGCGTGATAGTGAGCCCCAGAAACACTCCTGGAAGAAGTAGTCGTCGTGATTGATGGCTTCACTCTCTTCTCGGTGTACGCGGATAGTAATGAGGTCGTTATCAATATTGATGTCGATATCTTCTACTTCAGCACCCGGTACTGGCGACTTGAGATAAATATAGGAATCGTCCTGATAGACATCGATGGGCAGTTTGTCTTCTTCGTTAATCCACGAAGTTAAGCCAGCCTGTGAATCAAGGAGTTCATCGTCATCATCGCTGTCGATAGCATTATCATTGATAAGTTCATCATCGGCCCAAGCTTCTTGTTGTTTGGGCTTACTGGAAGTAGGGATAGAGAAGAAAGGCTCGTCGTCTGTTTCTTCCGATGTTGATACTTTGATTTCTGCTGTTGGTTTTTTGCGTCCGAACATAGCTACATTATAGAGGATAATGGGGTGGGCGACAACAAAAAAATAACCACAGGGTTATTAGTTTGAGAGTTTAGTGTAGATGTCATGGTGACCCCAGGGGGAATTGAACCCCCATTGCCAGGATGAAAACCTGGTGTCCTAACCATTAGACGATAGGGCCAGAAAACGTCCCTACAATAAAATAAAAAATGCATCTTGTCAAAGGTTATATCAATATAGGGCTAAAGTGATGCATTTTGTTTAAGTTTGGACTATAATGAATAGCATGAAACTACATGATCAGGTTATCGTCCTGACGGGAGCCACGAGCGGCTTGGGGTTGGCATTGGCAGAGCGTCTGCAATTAGAAGGTTGTCGTCTCGTCGTCAGTAGTCAGGATGGTTTCAAGGTACGTGCGCTGGCGCGACGATTGAAATGTCTCGGTGTCAAAGCCGATGTGACCAAAGAACGCCAAGTGCGTTCACTGGCAGGCCAAGTTCGCAAGCGGTATGGACACATCGATATCTGGATCAATAACGCCGGCGTTTCCATGCTTCAAGGTGAGATTGAAGACATTAGTACCAAGGAAGCACACCGCCTGATGGAAGTAAATTACTTTGGTACGCTCTATGGCAGTCGAGAGGCGGTTCGTAGCATGAAGCTCAAGCGCGCGGGTATCATTGTTAATATTTTATCCAAGGGGTGTCTCGAGGATCATCCCAATGCCATGTCTTTGAACTATTATGCCAGCAAAGCCGCAGCCGATGCTCTCACCCGAGGCTTGCAGAAATCCTTGTTACCCGATGGACTGACAGTCATCGGTGTTTATCCTGGTGGTATCAAGACCAAACTTCATGGTTTGCGGCGCCGCAAGAATTATCACCAATTTATGGAAGCTGATTTTGTAGCTGACAAAATCGTTAGCAATCTTCGAGTAGCGCACCCTAAGCAAAAATTAGTTATCTGGCAGCCTCAACGTAACTGATAGCGGTGCAGTTGTTGACGGCGCGATTTGTAATCAGGAATAGTCATGGCTACACAGTTCCAAAATCTGGGACTGTGATTCATTTCCGCTAGGTGACAGAGCTCGTGTACGATAATGTAATTTTGAATAGCGGCGGGTAAATAAATAATCTTGTAATTAAAGTTGAGATTCCTCTGACGGGAGCAGCTACCCCAACGAGTAGAGGAATTCCTAATGCTGATTCGTTTCCAGGTGAAGTGATAATGCTGATTGAACTGTTCTAACTTGGTCTGGACCAAAGCTCGGGTTGCCTCCTTTTGCTGTCGGAAATTTTGGAGACCGGTTGGTAAGTTAATGCGACTTCGTTGTTTCTCCTGCGCGCGGGTTATCCAGGACTGTTTTTGCCGCACGAAAGTATTGATCTGATCAAGGGGGAGTTTGAGGGGAGCTTTGATAAAAATATGGCCATCAGAATGTACCGATAGTTGTAAGGTCTTACGTCGGCTGCGCTGTATAGTTATAGGCATAGCAGCATTGTATCATATTGACGACCGTAGCTAGATATAGTAGTCTAGAATATCTTTTGTTCTTCCTCGTTCGTGCTTTTGGTTAAACCCAAAACAAGAAGGAGC
>CAZPQR010000022.1:9545-11280 GCA_964588865.1 uncultured Gammaproteobacteria bacterium | reverse complement strand
GATTACCGTTGATTGCCATCCATGAGTGGCAATTTCTTTTTGTAGAGGAGCGGCTTGATCAGGGTCGATTTCTAATAAAATAACAGAACCGGCTTGAGTATAATTAGGAATTTGTTGCAGTAACTGCTGGTAATAATGCAGCCCATCGTGACCACCATAGAGTGCCAAGTCCGGTTCAGATTGAATTGAAGGTTCAGACATTTGTTCGGCGGTGAGGTAGGGGAGGTTGGCAATGATTAGGCGGTAGGCATTCGGCGGTAGGTTGTTGGTCAGATTTGATTGGACTAAATTGATGTTGGCACCCAATGTGGCTGCGTTTTTCTCAGCAATTTTTAGAGCTTTTGATGAGATGTCCAGGGCGGTATAGCTAAACTTATTGGCAGTTTCTAGAGCCAGAGTAATTATTAAGCAGCCGGAGCCGGTGCCAATGTCTAAGATAGAGCTGGTAGATTGGTAGGTAAGTAGCTTTTTAGCTTCATCAATAATCGTTTCGCTGTCGGGGCGGGGGATCAGTACGTCGGGAGTGACGCGGAAGCGCCGACCGTAGAATTCTTGATACCCTCTTATATAGGCTAGCGGCTCTCCTTGGGCTCGACGCTGGCAAAGTTGGATTAATTCTGCTTGCTGCTGGTCGCTGATTTCTGCTTCTGGATGCGCCAAAATATAGCTTTTGTCAGCTGTTAGTACGTGGGCCAGGAGTAATTCGGCCTCGGATCGTAGTTGGGGTGACAAAACCAAAACCGCCTGTGACAGAGCGGCTTGAATAGTAGGCATATTAGGCGGTCTGGCCGGCTCGTTCTGCGGCGTGAAGCGCGGCGATTAGTTCATCGAGGTTACCATCCATGATGCTTGGAAGGTTGTGAGCGTTGTATTTGATACGGTGGTCGGTCAGGCGGTCTTGGGGGAAATTGTAGGTGCGGATCTTCTCACTGCGATCGCCAGTACCGATCTGACTCTTGCGAGCTTCGGATCGTTCGCGTTGCAACCGTTCTTGTTCGGCCGCCATCAGACGCGTGCGGAGTACTTGGAGAGCTTTGAGTCTATTCTGTTGCTGGGATTTCTCATCCTGACAGGTAACGATCATACCAGTAGGGATGTGCACGACGCGTACGGCTGAATAGGTAGTGTTGACTGACTGTCCACCGTGACCGCCGGCCATGAAGGTGTCGATACGTAGTTCTTCTGGTTTGAGCACAATATCAGCTTCTTCGGCTTCAGCCAAAACCGCCACGGTAACGGTCGAGGTATGGACGCGGCCGGCTTTCTCGGTCGCTGGTACGCGCTGCACTCGATGAACGCCAGATTCGTATTTGAGATCTTTGTAGACTTTGTTGCCGTGTACTTCGAAAATAATTTCTTTGTAACCGCCGAGTTCGGTTCTATTCTCGGCGATAACATGGGTGCTCCAGCCATGACGCTCGGCGAAACGGACGTACATGCGATAGAGTTCAGCAGCGAAAAGAGCTGATTCATCACCACCGGCTCCTGGGCGGATTTCGACGATAATGTCTTTGGTATCGAGGGGATCGGCTGGATTGATCAGATCATGAAGTTGGTCTTGGGCTTTGAGAAGCTGAGGTTGGAGTTGTTCCAATTCTTCTCGAGTCATGGTCAACATCTCGAAATCAGTCTCCGTCTTGAGACTAGCGGTCAGGTGGTCGATCTCTGCTTGGAGCCGATCAACTTCATTGGCCACTTCGACGATGGTTTTCTTCTCTTGGTATTCTTTGGTAAT
>CAZPQR010000022.1:0-9445 GCA_964588865.1 uncultured Gammaproteobacteria bacterium | reverse complement strand
GATTTGCGCGGATATAAAAAGTTCCGCCTCTAGTATAGCAAGGAGCGGAACTTTCAGGTAGTTATTTCTCGGACTTGGATTTGGTAGCCTTCTTGACCTTGGCAGCTGCTTTCTTGACCTTCTTGCCCTTACGGACAGCGGCTTCAGAAGCTTTCTTATCAACCAATTTCTTGAAGCGGTCGACGCGACCAGCGGTATCGATCAACTTGTCTTTGCCAGTGTAGAAGGGATGACAGTTGGAGCAGATTTCGACTGATAGTGATTCGACAGTAGAGCCAACGGTGAAAACATTGCCGCAGGCGCAGGTTACCTTGGCTTTGGGGAAATACGTTGGGTGGATATCCTTTTTCATAATAGGCGCATAGTACCAATGATAAATGGACTTGTCAATATTGGGTTTGACAATAATATTGACAAAATTATATCAAAATTGTATAGTCAAGTTTAATTTTGTTCTCTGACAATTTAACAAGGAGAGTGAATAGATAGATTCGAGGTTTGTACTTTCTACGGAATCCCACTAAACCACAGCAAAGGAGCAAGGAAATGCGTGTAATTCTCACAGGAATGCGAACCACAGGAAGACTGCACCTCGGCCATATGGTAGGAGCTCTGGATAATTGGTTGGAGTTACAGAATTCCGGCCAATACAACTGTTATTTCCTGCTGGCAGATGTTCAAGCCCTCACCACTCATTTTGACAGAGTGGAGGGTATTGAAGATTCTGTTCGACAGGTGGTAATCGACTGGCTTTCGGTCGGTCTTGATCCGGAGAGAAGTTCATTCGTTCTTCAATCCGCGATCATGGAGTATCCCGAACTTACAGTGTATCTCTCGATGCTTGTTAGTATGGGGGTGCTTCAGAGAAATCCGACACTCAAGGATGAGATCAGGATGTTAGGAATGGCCGATGTCAATGTGGGCTTCATGATGTATCCTGTCAGCCAAGCGGCAGACATCTTACTATTGAGCCCGATTCCTGGTGGTCATGATGATGAATTGCTTGTTCCTGTAGGTGAAGATCAAATCCCGCACATCGAACTTACACGTGACATAGGGCGTCTCTTCAACAAACAGTACGGCGAGACGTTTGTCCTGCCTCGTGAAAAGGTTGGTGATGTGCCTCGTTTAGCAGATCTCGGCGGTGAGGGTAAGAAGATGGGCAAGAGCGCTGGTAATGCAGTGTTTCTGTCTGATCCTCCCAATATCGTTGAGGAGAAGATCAAACGTGGCTTCACTGACCCGTTGAAGGTTCGTCGAAATGATCCTGGAAGACCGCAGATTTGTCCGATATTTTCGTACCAGACAATCTTCAATGCTGGTCAGAAGGACGAGATTGCTGCGGATTGCCAATCTGGAGTGTTGGGATGTGTTGACTGCAAGAGACGACTTGCGCAGTCACTTAATTCCAAGCTCGAACCCATTCGAGAACGGAGGACTATCCTTGAACAAAAACCTGATGCGGTTGCAACCGCAATCATCGAAGGAACTGCTACCGCTCGTGAAGTGGGAAAAGAAACCATGACTCGCGTCCGCGACGCCATGCACCTGAACTACAAGCAGCTGCTATCGCAGCAAGAATGAAAGGACAACGAGCGTTATGTCACCGACTGACCTTGATGGACGATGGCCTCAAGAAGGGGCCGACACTGCAGCTATCCAAGAAACTCTTCAGCGACTAAGCAATGATAATCTTTGCTGGGGACTTGATCCGATTCTCGGATTCCCCAGTATGAGACCGGATCAGTTTGGTATGGATGTGTTCAACAGTTACGCCGGAATCCATGCCAATGCACTTCTGACCCACACCCGTGGTCCAGGAGAAAAGGGTTTCTCTGGTGTTCAGCAAGTTGAACGTGACCTGATTCAGATGACCGGCCATTTACTTGGTGCTGACAACGTCGACGGTTATGTGACCTCTGGTGGTACTGAAGGTAACATCATGGGGCTGTGGATCGGTCGGCAATGGCTCAGAAACCGAGTCGATACGAATGGTGACGGTCGTGTCGCTGTGATGGCATCTGCTGCCAGTCATTACAGTCTTCGAAAAGGCTGTGCGCTACTTGATCTCGGCGAAGGTCGATGGCAAGGCGAGGGCAGAAGTCGTCGTTTCCTACCCATGAAGGACGGTAATGGTTTGCACCTCGTGAGATCGCATGCAGACGGTGCGATTGATGTCGAGGCTCTCGAATGGGAAATCCGGCGCTTGCGGATGGAACTTGATATTCGGCGATTCATTATCTTTCTGAACGCCGGAACTACTCTGACTGGTTCGAGTGATGACGCTACCGCGGTCGGACTACTGATCGATAGTTTGCGTCATGAGTTCCAGGGTTGTGTGGAGTTTTATATCCATGTTGACGCTGCTTACGGTGGTATGGTAATCCCCTTCCTGGATCCTTCGGGTACGTGGATTTTCCGAGTGCCGCAGGTTAGCTCAGCAGTTGTCGATCCTTACAAGATGGGGTTGGCACCTATGGCGCAGGGCATCTTCCTGGCTCGCAAGAGTGGCGAAGATCGTCTGAGTCGTGATGGGTTACAGCGCTTCATCGAGCGTCCTACTGGCTATGTCAATGAGGCGTTTGATGATACGTTGATTGGCTCTCGTAACGGCGCCATGGCACTGTCCTGTTGGGCTATCTTTCGGCAGCAGGGATTTGCTGGTTTTAAGCAGCTTCATGAACGGTCAAAGGTTAAGGCTCAAGACCTTCACCGAGATCTGTCTTATATCGACCGAATGGAGCTCCTGCCCCAGCATCTCAACATGGTTGCCTTTCTGTTGCCTGAATGTTGGAGCGATGAACTCTGTCATGAATTTGATATGACTATTGTTCATCGTCATCGAATGATGAGCGACTGGTTCAGCACGGATCCCGTTAACCCTGAAGTTGCTGCTCGTAAACTGGTGAAGTTTAATATCACCAGGGATGTGCAGGATTTCTGGATCAAACCGGTCGTCCAACACATTGCTGATTTTTATGCGAGAAATGCCGCGTAATCTATCCTTGTTGTTTTAACTCAGAGGGGTTCCATTTGGAACCCCTCTTTTAAATTTGTTGAAGTTATTTCTCGTTAGTTGAAGTAGCTATCCAATACAAGGCTTTCCCTGGAACTACTTTATGGGCAGCCAAAGGAAATACCATCATACCACTTCGATCAATAGTAACCCGTCGTCCGTTGAGGTAGTGGCCCAATAATTGCCCCTTTGATACGCGTTGCCATCCCTTATCCATACCTTTTTTGTAATGAAAACCAGTGGCTTCCGCTCGATAACAGTATGTAAGTGAGTAAACAATGGATTGTGCTACTTTTTGGCGCTTACTCGGGATAAATTCTGGGAATATAGACTTGACCTTCTTGGCTGTGAAGGTTTTCTGTTTAATTAATTCACTGAGAACCTCATTTAGTACCTGCTTAACTTTGCTTGTGTCAGCTTCATGGCCAGTTTCATAACAAATGGCAGTACCTAGCTTCTTGCCGTATGTAGCTTTGCTCCAGCGACTGCCGCCATAAGCGTCAACATAGTAGTCAGTTGTTCCAGGAATATTACTCTGGAATTCCTTACTAACAAGTTGATCAGGATCGGTCAAAACATATTTAATATCTAGGTGCTCACACAATGCTAAGTGGCGTTCACTAGCTTCAGTGCAGCAAACAAAGGATGGTGCTGGGTTGCTCGTCGCATGCAGGTCGAGAAGTATATCGATATCTCGGAGCAGCGGAGCTAGTTCTCGTGCTCGTCGTAAATCCAAAGAATCTCGCGTATGTGATTTTTTGGCTAGTTCAGCCGGAATAAATGAGCGATTCAAATCTTTGTTTCCCGACGCCGCTCGAGTTCGTCGCAGGATAGCTTCGGGATTACCAAATCCAATGTAAAGATTTCCGCGGATTTCATAGTTAGTCGTGGATCCGCCGGTTTTCGATAGTAACTGCAGTCGTTGCAAAATTTGACGAACAACTTCTATCCCAGTTAGTTCGTCACCATGAGTACCGCCAAGAATGAGGGTATTGGGTCCGTCTTGATCCTTGCCCTGCAGATGCCATAGGTATGATGGAATTTTCATAAAATATGAATGAATTGTAGTTGCTTTTTAAAAAGATATCAATGAATTTAGAAAAGTAGCAGGCCGATGAGATAGTTTCTCATCGGCCTGCTGACGTCATTGAGCTGCACCCTCAAGGCACAACTGGTGACAGCGGTGTGCCCAGAGGTCAATTTCGTCGATGTCATGCGTAGCGCCAAAAAGTCGGAACTCAATCGTCCCGTGTTTGGAGATTCTTATGAAGAACCAGCAGTTTCTCGGCTCTTCAGCAAATCCCATCTTCAGGGCGCAGGTATACAGATCGAACCACGAATTGAAAGGGGGAGGGTCGGCATCGGGCGCGACTACACGGTACAGACGGATTCGTTCACCTTGAGAATGATCTCCGAGGTGTATCAATTCCTCGGTATATTCTCGTACGTGGTTATAGACACGAAGCGCAGTCTCGTGATCAGGCATCCCGATGTGAATGTGTGTTCCGGTCACTCTGCAGGCTGCAGATAGAACTTGTCGGGGCATCGTAGTGACGATTCGTTGATATCTTCCTGCCGGATCAGGGTAGACATCAAGCGGCAGATCTTCTGGTGCGACTTCGTAGTATCCGAGAGTGAGATCAGCTCGATCGGTGGCCTCCTTGAGGCGTTGATGACTAGATTCAAGATGTGCTTTGACACCTTCGATCTGCAGCGGGCCAATCCTGGATTCGACCTGACAGGCCGATAGTTCGTAGCCGAAGTCGCCGTTGCCCACGCTGTTCAGAATTTCGACAGCTCTTGGTACGAATTGCCCTGTCTGGTCTTTCAAGAAAAATTCACGCTCGACGCCCACACGAAAGGCATATTTCGACTGGAAATGGAACTTATCCTTGAAAGATTGCAGGTCTGTTAATGTCACGTCTTCGGTAGCCATTGGCTCCCCTCTCATGGTTGAGGTTACGTGGTTGTCGTGATGAAATGAACTTGGAAAAAAACAAACTTCCCATCTCTGAAGGCATAGTAAATATACCCGCAGGGACGGAAAGTTCCGTGGTGCCACCCCGATTGCTTTCATTAAGAAACAAAAAACCGCCGAAAGCGGAAATGAAAGCCTCTTTCACTAACTCCATCGAATAAACGACGACATTAGTTGTCCTATGATTACGGAGGAAGCCGGATCACCACTCGTGCAGTGATCATCTCTCTGGCCACAGGCCAGAAACCGAGACCCAGCCCCCAAAATATGGGGATCTCGTTAAGATTTTAAGAATTCAAATGAACTGTATTTAAAGACTAGCAAAAACCAGTTTTTTGTCAAGTGATCATTGTTTAAGGCCTGTATTGACATTTTTGTTAAAATACTATAAACACAAAGTAAGTTAGGTGGGCGCGTCGGTTAACGGTTAAACCACTGGTCTCCAAAACCAGGACTCGGGGTTCGAATCCCCGCGCGCCCGCCACTTTATCTGGCCTTACGACACGTAGGGCCTTTTCTTTTTGCCCTTGCCAAACCTCCAAATACCTGCTATTCTATTGCGGTCATCGAGCCTAGCTCGATTGATGACAATCCTTCCTGCCTCAGGTGGGCAAGGATACAAGCCTAGGTAATAGCTACTGTCATTTCTCTCTGCCTTGAGCGGAGCGGCAGTCGACACCTAGGTATATCGTCTATCGCCTTGCGAATCTGACGATTTAATTATCATAAGAAGAAACAACATGGTTACTATACCTACAGCCTTGGAGATGTTGAAGTCCGGTGTCCACTTCGGTCATCAGACCCAGAAACGTCATCCCAAGATGCGTCCGTTTATTTTTACCAAACGTAACAACGTCTCCATCATCGATCTGGAGAGTACTCGCGCCAAGCTAGAAGAAGCTATGGAGTTCGTACGTCAGATCAGTGCTAACGGTGGCGTTATTTTATTTGTCGGAACCAAGAAGCAGGCTCGGGCTGCAGTCAAGAAAGCAGCTGAATCCTGCAACTCACCGTATATTATCGTTCGTTGGATCGGTGGTATGTTCACCAACTACGATAATATTTCTCGTCTCTTCACCAAGCTCAAAGATCTCGAAAGTGGTCAGGCAGCCGGTGAATGGAAGAAGTACACCAAGAAAGAACAGGTTTCAATGGCCAAAGAAATGAAGAAACTGGATGAATTCGTCGGTGGTGTCAAAAATATGAACAAATTGCCTAAGGCCATCTTCGTCGTCGATATCAAGAAAGAAGAAACCGCCGTGGCCGAAGCCAACAAACGTGGTATCCCGATCATCGCTATGACTGATACCAACGTTAACCCAGAGTTAGTTCAATATCCTATCCCGGCCAATGACGATGCCGTCAAATCCGTGGAAATGATCTCTACCCTGATCGCCGAAGCGATCAAAGAAGGTCAGGCTAACCCAGCACGTGCTGAAGTCAAAGCCGAAGCCAAAGAAGCTAAATAATAATTTGCCAAAACAAATATGTCACTCGAATTGATCAAAAAGATCAGGACTTTAACCGGTGCCGGTATGGTCGACGTGCAGAAAGCTCTCACCGAAGCCAATGGTGATGAGCAGAAAGCTATCGATCTGTTGCGTGAACGTGGTCAGAAGATGGCTTCCAAACGCTTGGATCGTGAGACCAAAGAAGGTGTGATTGCTTTTGCCCGAGGCGAGGGTAAGCTGGCTTGGGCTTATCTGACCTGTGAGACCGATTTCGTGGCTCGCAATAGCGATTTCATCGCTACGGTGCAAACTTTTGCTGATCAGACTTTGGCCGAAGGTGCGGAGGCAGTTATGGCTTCAGCTCCAGCCAAAGTAAGCTCTGAGTTGGTCCTTAAGATCGGTGAGAATATTCAGTTTGGCGGTGCCGCTGTTTTCAGCGGTGCGGTCATCGGCTCGTATCTCCATGGCAATCGCAAAGTTGCCGCGGTGGTCGTCCTGAGCACTGGTAGCCAAGAAGTAGCCAACGATATTGCTATGCAGGCAGCAGCTCTGCGACCGGAATACCTCAAGCCAGAAGAAATCCCCGCTGATGTCATCGAACGTGAGTCGGGTATTTACCGCAAACAGTTAGAAACGGAAGGTAAGCCAGCGGAAATGATCGATAAGATTATGCCGGGTAAGCTGGAAAAATTCTATTCCGAAGTCTGTCTGATCAAACAGAAGTTTATCAAGGATGATTCGATGACGATCGAGCAGTACCTCAAGAATAATCAAGCTGATATCGTTTCCTTCAAATATTTAGCGCTCTAATATGATTCGCTACGAAGAATCAGAGTCATCATCTGGCTGCGGAGGAGAGCAATGTCCTTGCGGCGGTCAATGTGGCTGTTAACGAATTGAATATACATAATAAACTCCCTATCAAGCGTAAGCTCGGTAGGGAGTTTTGGTTCTGGTCTTAGACCATGCGATGCTCATGTGCTTCAAATTCAGCTCGGCGGGCTTGCCGGATAGCTGCGTGCCTCCGGGAGATAGTACGCCGGATAGAGGTCTGACACTTGAGCCATGACTGATCGTGCCAATGTGAAGGCAGGATCTGATTGAGATCGAAGCGTCGCCGCAAGATCATCTGAATGAATTGCAGCTGACGAATATTCAGCTGCTGCGGATCTGATAAGAACAGGTCTATCGTCTGGCGGCACTTCGGAAGGACGATTGCCTGACGCTGCGGCCGTTGGAAATACGGGTGCTGCGGCAGGACTTCGGCGACACAGTTCAAGAAATCATCCAAACCGTCTTCCATAACGATGGTGGTTTCTGGCATGTCTACCTCCGGTGGTCTGTAGGAAAGAGCACTGGTACAGCGAACAAAAAACCGCCCCTCAAGATATTCGGGACGGTTTAGAACGGCAAACGAAAACCTACCCGAGTGAGGCGGTGCAGTAGGTAAACCAATACTTAGAAGTAAGCTGTATCATTAGATTCACTATACCAAAGGCCAAAATAGTGTCAATGTGCTATTATGGACATGATGCTTAATCAAAAATTGCGAAGTAAATTATTGGCTCTAGCAGCCAAAGATCAATCGATGCGCAAGCAGGCTATTAAGAATAGTGCTGGCTGGGATCCAGACATTGATAAAGTTAATACTGCTGAGTTGAAAAAGATTATCGCGCAATTCGGTTGGCCTCGGCTAAGTTTAGTAGGCAAACGCGGGGCCGTCGCGGCCTGGCTTATTGTCCAGCACGCAGATCTTGATCCGACATTTCAACGGCGCTGTTTAACTAGGTTGGAACGAGCCGTGAAAGAAAAAGAAGCCTCACCGGAGCATTTGGCTTATTTATCAGACAGAGTGCTCTTGAATGAAGGTAAGAAACAGCTCTACGGAACCCAATTTCATAAGCTAAAGAATGGTCGAATGGTGCCACGTCCGATCAAAGATAGAGCGAGATTGGAAACGAGAAGAAAGAGGATGGGCCTTGAATCTTTTACTGACTATGACCGTCTTATGAAGGCTAAATATGAGAAACGACCAAAATAGCAGTTCTGTGTTATAATACTGTATATATCATTAACCCACTTCTATGCCCGCATCATCCAAGAAAGTTCGCATCGCTATCAATGGCTTCGGTCGTATTGGCCGGGCTGCCTTCAAGATCGCTTTGGAAAATAAACGTTTCCAAGTCGTGGCTATTAATGATTTGACCGACGCCCAGACCTTAGCTCATCTGTTGCAAAATGATACTGTCTACGGTCGCTACGGCAAGAAAGTAGTAGCCAAAGGCTCGAGTCTGGTGGTAGACAAGACGACCTATCCGGTCATTGCCCAGCCTGATCCAACCAAATTGCCATGGAAGAAATACAAAGTTGATGTAGTTCTGGAATGTACGGGTCGCTTCGTCGACGGGGACAAAGCCAAAGCCCATCTCAAAGCCGGTGCCAAGAAAGTTATCTTATCGGCTCCAGCCAAAGGCGGAGGAGTAGCTACCTACTTACTAGGCGTGAACGCTCAGACGTACAAAGACGAACCGATCATTTCCAACGCTTCTTGCACTACCAATTGTATCGCTCCAGTAGCACAAGTTATCGAATCAGTATTTGGTGTCGAGAAAGCGATGATGACAACGATTCATTCGTATACGGCTGATCAGAATCTGATGGACGGTCCGCACAAAGATCAACGACGCGCACGTGCTGCTGCTGTCAATATGGTGCCGACTACTACGGGCGCAGCCATTGCCATGGGTGAGGTTATCCCTGGATTGCAAGGAATATTCGATGGTCTATCAGTACGCGTACCGACTATTTGTGGCTCTTTGTCGGATTTCACCTTCTTATTGAAGAAGGATGTGACGGTTAAGCAAGTTAACGATGCCTTGATCAAAGCCAGTAAGTCACCTCGGATGCGTGGTATCATGATGTGCACCGATGAACCGCTGGTGTCGTCGGATATTATCGGTAACCCACATTCGTCGATTGTTGACCTGTCTCTGACCAAAG
>CAZPQR010000021.1:0-11665 GCA_964588865.1 uncultured Gammaproteobacteria bacterium | reverse complement strand
GAAATTGTCGTGCTTCCCTTCAACTGGTTCAGGGTGACAATAGAAGAAAACAAGTAAAGGTTTTATGAGTAGAACATACTATGTGTACATCATTTTGTGCTCTGACAAATCCTATTATACCGGAGTAACAAATGATGTTGATCAAAGATTTGAAAACCATTGTCAGGGCATCGACCCAAGAAGCTATACGTATTCACGTCGACCACTGAAGCTTGTTCATTATGAGGAGTATCAATATGTCACCGAAGCGATAGATCGTGAGAAACAAATTAAAGGTTGGACGCGAGCCAAAAAGAAAGCCTTGATTAAAGGGAACGAAAAATTATTAATCCAGCTTTCAAAGAATAGAATGAATAAATACTAATCGTTATGGTTCGGCAGGTTCACCATGACAATTAGTATTTATTCAGTAAAAAAATAAAGCGAGTCTATCAGCAGTTAGCTGACGGGCTCGCTTTTAATCATCGCGCCCTTCTCGTGCGCGAAAGTAAGCGTCCATGGCTTCTTCGGCTGCTTCGTAAGCCAAGACGCTATTTAGGTCGGGACCGAGAAGGCTGCACATGCGCTCGATGATTTTGTAGGTTATCACCTGACGCATGAAGTCTCGCCCCTGAATAATGTCTGATTCGTACTCATAATGAACTCTTCGAATGATAACGTCATCTAGGCTAGCGAAGATCTGACCCAATTGCCGATCATTGAGACCTGTGACATACGATCTGATCTGATCCAGGTGATCGTCTTCGAACTCTTCAGATTTTTGCCCCTTGGGGACGGTGATCTGAAATTTGTGGACCAGAGCGTAGGCCAGACGATGAAGCAGGATATTATCCATGGAAGAACCTCCTTGGTGGGATATGAGAAAGAGCGAATTGGCTAGTATACTAGAAAGAAATGATAATGTAAAGAGTTATTGTGAGTTAACTATTGACATAATTACAATTAAATGCTATTTTAGCGTATTGTTACTTGTTCCTAAAATTTGCTTTTCTGCTGAAGGAGGAAAGAGATGAACCAAAGGCATGTCAGAGGTCTTCTGCACGAGGCCAGTCAACCCAAGACTGGTTATCAGCGCAATCGAGAAATCCGTGATGAGCTCGTGGCTGCTGCGGTTGAGGTTTGCGGTGAGCAAGGTATGGAGCTGAAGAAGACAGTGGGTGCCTTCGGCGTCTACACCGTATTCAGGTTAACCGTGATCACAGATCGTAGTTTGTTGGTTGGTCTGTTTCCCTTCTTTGCCTTCTACTGTACCAATCACGGGAAAATTGATTTCTCCTTGATGTAGTTACTTGAGCGGAGTTGTTCTGATGAATAACTCCGCTTTTGCTATAATGTAGTTATGAAGATAATCATCGGTTGTGACGAGGCCGGTCGTGGAGCCTGGGCAGGACCATTGGTTGCTGCTGCGGTGTTTTTGAAATCAGATAAAAAGTTTAATCACAAGCTTCTGCGTGACTCTAAGAAACTTTCTCCCCAGCAACGCGAGGAGGTTTTTGCTTATTTGCAGGAGGTGGTGGAGATTGGGGTGGGGATTGTGACAGCGCAAGAAATCGACAGCAGGGGTCTGCAACAAGCCAATGTGTTGGCCATTGAAAGAGCAATAAAGAAATTAAGAATTAAAAATGAAGAATTAAGAGTATTGGAGTTAAGGATTGATTATATTGGGGCGTTTAAGAAATACACGACATTGAAGGAAAAATATTCTCTCCACAAATTCGGTGAAAGTAAGTTTCCAGAGATCGCAGCTGCTTCTATCATTGCAAAGGTGACTAGGGACCGAATGATGATCCAGTTGGCACAACAATTTCCTAATTACGGATTGGAATTACACAAAGGTTATGGCACGGCTTGGCACCGAAAGCAATTGAAAAAAATCGGCACAACAACAATTCACCGAAAGTCGTTCGCACCAATCAAATCATTATTGAATGTTCGTGTCAGCCGTCAAGGGAAATATGAAGACCCCGCAGAAGTGATTCTGCGGGGTCGCTAATTCAACGAGGGAGGGGACTGACGCAATAGGCGATGACGATAGTAAGTAAGATGCCGATAGCCATGACTGAGAGAAGACCGAAGCCAACTCTTTCAAACAGCGTTGCTCTCGGATCCTTCCGATCGTCGGACATGCCCACCTCTGACTGGTTAGATGTCGATTACCAGATCGAGAATCTTGGGGTCGATGCGCTCGGCTCGTCGTAGAGCTTCTAGTGCCTGCTCGAGTTCGGGCTTTCTCAGGGCTAGCTCGAGCTCAATTGCCCGAAGATCTAGCGTCACTTCGGGTTCTTCGTTGGACTCGGCCATTTTGCACCTCCTCGTAAGAACGAAACAGACCGAATTGTAACTTCAGCTGATAAGAATGTCAAAGGCTCCCTGCGATTATAAATTGTTGCTAGTAATTTATCGCTGTTTCTTTTATACTATAAGATATGCAACGAGTTATTTCTGGTGGCAATGAGCTACTAGATGCCAAACGAATCTTAAGTGAAAATCTGCACCTAGAACCAGCCAAAGTTGTTGGCGATCTTGGTTGTGGTGGTGCTGGCTACTTCACGATGGCGGCAGCGCGTCTAGTCGGAGATCAGGGACAAGTCTATGCTGTCGATATTTTAAAAACCGTATTATCAAGTGTGGAGAGTAAGGCCCGCATGCAGAAGTTATATAATGTGAAGCCGATCTGGAGCAACCTAGAATTATACGGAGCAACTTCTATTCCCGAAGCAACGCTGGACTATGCCTTGTTGGTTAATATTTTATTCCAATCACACAAACACAAAGAAATTATGTCCGAAGCAGTACGTCTCATGAAGCCAGGAGCCAAATTGCTGGTGGTGGATTGGGATCGGGGTCACAATGCGCTCGGTCCAGCCGATGACGATAAGGTGGATCAGGATAAAATCAGACAATATGCCTCCGAGCTCAGCTTAGCCGAGATCGACGACTTCAAAGCTGGACAATATCATTTTGGTATGATATTTATGAAAGCCAGTTAGTATGGCTACCCTATTAGACTATTTATTCAACGTAACTCCTGGCGTACCCAACGCCATGTTTTGGCTGGGGACGTTTATCGTTTGTGGCCTATTATTGGCTAGTGGCGTCTTGGGTATTGTCTTGCAGCGTAGTGAGGAGAAGTTTGTACACCGCCTCGGCGAGCGTCTGGGATTGTGGGGTTTCACCGGTGGAGTGTTGATGTTGTTGCTGGCCTCCTTCCGTTTCCAGAATGTCTATTGGTTCGGGATGCGCTCCTTGATGTATGTCTGGGTATTAATTCTGATTGTCTGGTCGGCTTATATTGCTCGCTGGTGGTTCTGGTCAGTGCCAGCACTTCGCGCTAAGCGCCAGATGAATCAGGAATATAATCGATATTTGCCAGGTAGGAAGTGAGGCGTAAAGCGTAATTTGTTATTAGTTATTAGGGAAGACCCTGCCAAAGCGCTATCTTCTTTTACAAATAACTAGTAACAAATACATTTAACAACAACAGGGACATAATCTCTGTTTTTATGTATAGAAATAAATTAGGCAAGCGTGGCGAATCTGCCGTGGTCCGCTATATCCGTCAGCAGGGCGGCGTCGTGATTGCGCGCAACATTCATTATCGTTGCGGCGAATTGGATATTGTTGCTTGGTGGCAGGGGAAACTGTGTTTCGTGGAGGTCAAAACCAGAAGCCAAGCTTCCGATCTGCTCGGTGGCCTTGAAGAAGCAATGACTGAAGCCAAGGCGCAACGTTTCGCAGCCGCGGCAGAGCGGTTCATGCAAGGAGTGGTTAGTAATATAGAAAGTGAATGTTTGGTGGCGTTGGTGTGGCCGATGGGGAATGGAAAGTTGAAGATTAAGCTAATCACTTTAGAGTGATTAGCGAGCTGAACGAGGCTCTGCGAGGACAGCGTGGCAATCTAGTTAATCGATATGACAAACTAGATCGCTTTGCCTAATGATTACATCAGTCTCGCGAAAGATAAAAAAAGAGGGCCGTTCGCTTGCGCAAACGGCCCCGTATTCATTGTTCGCCCCTTATGGGATGTTCCTAGGCAGAAAGGAGGTAGTCGAGCAGAGCACGCCAGTTTTTGGCGCTGACCACATCCGTTCTCCCACAGTACTCCTCGTACGACAGCTCTTTCGAGAGATTGCTCGGGTCGTATTTAGCGACCCAATTTGTGTTGTTGCAAATGATCACCGCGCTTCGCTCGACTGTAAAGGGTGTTGGCTTGATCCCACTTTGGTTGAAGGGATCGAAACACGCAGATGCAGGGTGTGCGTGGTGGTTACTGTCGGTAAGGACAGCAACATACTTCGCACCTCCTTTGACTGCAGCCAACAACGCGATGAAGATTCCGACCGGCATCTCCTTGCCGATGAAGGCCTCTCCACTCCGTCCCTGCTGCTGACCCGAGGCTGGCACGAGAAGGTCAGTGAGAACGACGTCGAAGTCAGGATACCTGGTCTCTTGTACCACTGCGATTGCTTTTGCAGCGAAGTAATCGTCTCTCTTCTCCGCGTCCTCAGACTGATCGTAGGGATTGAAGTCACCGAACTGATCCTTGAGAATTCGCGTGACCTTCTTCTGATCAATCTGGGGCAGGAGCAGAGCCTGCGCCTCGTCGTAGGTACCGACGACGGTGAGGTTGTGGTCCTTGAGCTGCGCTTCGGCAGCTGCCCGGTGGATCGGGTTGTCATCGAATACTAGAATCTTCATACCATCCTCCTGAATAGAGTGTACCCTCAAACCGAGAACTTGTTTCCACCAACGATTGGCGGACACAAGACTCGGTTCGAGAAATGGGGAGGAATTGAGATGAAATGAACTTAATAATATTATATTAACACATATTATCTATTATGTCAATAGTATGACAGTTTATTTTGGCTAAGATTAGCGATTGCATATGTTTGTTTAACTAATATTAGCGTAATAACAAAAGTTCTAAGCTCTAAGTTCTAAATCCTAAACAAGTTCAAATAGTAAATATCAAAAGTAAAACAACTCCTCAGGATTCTAGTTTTGAGCTTAAAGTTTAGAATTTTCATATTGTTTAGAATTTAGAGTTTCGAACTTAGAGCTTGGATAGTAAATATAACTAAAGTTAGTCCCAATATGGTGCTGTTGATCCGATACCCCTTGACACTTTCTGGATTTGTGTTAGTATAGCCAAGCTGTTTTGAAGCGTCGCCGCTTACTCGACACCTTTGTTCTTTCTGGCGACCCGTCAAAATAAGTGTCCGAAGACATAGAGCTTCGCCCTTGATTCTTGCCGGATCAAGAAACTCTATGAGTCAAACCACTGCGGCACACCGCCAAAGCAACGCAGCGCGCTCTTCGGACGCACCACCCCTCCAGCCTAAAAACTGGAGGGTTTCTTTTTGGCTCGACTTTGACAAAATTGTGAAACTGTCCTATTGTAGCGATACAGGCTTAGTAACAAACTAAGTCTTTTTTTCTTCCTTAAATTAACCATCCCGTTACGCGGGATGAGAATTCAATAAAGAAAATCCGCCGTAGCTTGAGGCTTGCCGAGAGCGAAGGAGGGTTCTAATTAAATGCTAAAAGCATTATGTCTAACGAAATATTACAAGCCATCAAGGTCATCTGCGAGGAGAAGAATCTTTCTCTCGAGTCGGTGATCGAGACGATCGAAGCTGCTATGGCAGCTGCTTATCGTAAGGACTTTGCCGAGAAGAATCAAAACGTCAAAGTTGTTTTTGATTCTAAGACCGGTCATTCCAAAGTCTACGATGTGAAGGTTGTGGTTCCGGATGTCGATCTGGAAGCTCAAGATGCTGCTTGGGAAGAGCAGCACGCACGTCGTGAAGCGGGCGAAGAGATTTCTGAAGAGGATGAAATTAAGCGTTTCAATCCCAAGACAGAAATCATGTTGTCCGAGGCCAAGAAGATTCGCAAGGGAATCGAATTGGGTGAGGAAATTATCACTGAGTTGTCAGTACCAGCCGAATACGGTCGTATGGCAGCGCAGACTGCTAAGCAGGTCATTATTCAGCGATTACGTGAAGCCGAGCGCGAGAATGTATTTACTAACTTCAAAGACAAAGTTGGTGTCGTGCTTAACGGTACGGTGCAACGTTTCGATGGACGCGCGGTAGTAGTCGATCTGGGTCAGGCACAAGCTATCATGCCACCAGAAGAACAGATTCGCAGTGAACGTTATATGCCTGGTTCACGTTTCAAATTTTATATTTCTGCGGTGGAGATGAAAGCCAAAGGTCCAGAGATTGTCGTCTCTCGTGCTCATGGCGAGTTGGTCCGACAGCTGTTCGCTCAGGAAGTTCCTGAAGTCAGCGCTGGTACTGTAGTTATCAAAGAAGTCGCTCGCGAAGCTGGTTCACGTACCAAGATTGCTGTCACGACGGAAGATCCTAATATTGATCCAGTTGGTTCCTGTGTCGGACAACGTGGTACCCGCGTGCAAACCGTCATCGCTGAACTTGGTGGTGAGAAGATTGATATCATCGAATGGAATGATGATGCGCAGAGCTTCATCACGCAAGCTCTGTCTCCGGCCAAAGTGATCTCAGTAGAATTGCACCCCGAGTCACAAGTAGCAGTTGTCAAAGTCCCAGAAGATCAGCTGTCTCTGGCTATCGGTCGCTCCGGCCAGAATGTTCGTCTCGCTTCCAAGCTTACTGGATGGAAGATTGATATTGCTTCCCCCGACGGCACTGTCCAAGGTATGACCGAAGCTGGCGAAGAAGTTGCGTCTACTACCTCGGATGTCGTGACTGAAGAAACTGCGACAGAAACGGGGGCTTCTCCTGCGGCTGAGACCACAGACGCGCCTACAGAAGATAAGGCTGAATCTAACTAAGCGTATTAACCTCTCATAATTATGATCACCACTATAGTGTTTCCTCTGCTAGCCGCTGTGCTAGCTATCGTAGCTGGAGCAGTCCTAGCACGACGTATCATGAGTCAGTCAGCTGGCACCGAACGGATGCAAGAGATTGCCGCTGCTATTCAACAGGGTGCTAGAGCTTTCTTGACTCGTCAGTACAAGACAGTCGCTTTCATCGCTGTACCTCTTTTCTTAATTATCGGTTTCATCCCAGCCTTGGGTTGGTCAACCGCTGTCAGCTTCATCATCGGCGCTGCTTTGTCAGCGGCCGCGGGAATTATCGGAATGAATGTAGCTGTCCGTGCCAACGTACGTACGGCTGCCGCTGCCAACGATGGTCTGGCTCCTGCCTTACGCACCGCTGTCTGGGGTGGAGCAGTCACCGGATTCCTAGTCGTGGGATTGGGATTACTCGGAGTCGCTGGCCTCTACAGTTTGGGTATGAGTGTTAATCACTTGATTGGATTGACCTTTGGTTCTAGTTTGATTTCTGTTTTCGCTCGTCTCGGTGGAGGAATATTTACCAAAGCTGCCGATGTCGGTGCTGACTTGGTCGGTAAGGTGGAAGCTGGTATTCCCGAAGATGATCCTCGTAACCCAGCTACTATCGCTGACAACGTCGGTGACAACGTCGGTGATGATGCAGGTATGGCCGCTGATTTATTTGAAACCTATGCCGTCACTTCAGTCATCACAATGTTGGTAGGAAGTTTGACCTACGTCGGCAAAGAAGAAGCTGTATTGTTCCCGTTGATTATCGGTGGTGTCTCGGTCATCACTTCACTGATTGGTTTGTTCTTCATCCGCTTGAGCAAAGGTAAAAATATAATGGGTGCCTTGTACAAAGGTTTGATCGCTGCTGGAGTCTTGTCCGCTGTCGTGCTCTATCCGATCACGATGTCGATGATGAGCGACTTAGTCAGTGTCAAAGCTATGAATATCTACTGGTCTGCCATCGTCGGTTTGGCTGTCACTGCTCTGATGGTAGTTATCACGGAATACTACACCTCAACCAAATACAAGCCAGTTCACAATGTAGCCAAAGCTTCTGAAACCGGACACGGTACCAACGTTATCGCTGGTCTAGCTCTATCGATGCGCTCTACTGTCTTACCAGTTGTTGTCATTGTTCTCGGAATCTTGATCAGTTTCACCTTGGCTGGTATCTATGGAGTAGCTATCGCTGCCATGGCCATGTTGTCATTAGCTGGTATGGTAGTGACGATCGATGCCTATGGTCCGATCGCTGATAATGCTGGCGGTATCGCTGAAATGAGTGGTATGGACAAACACATTCGCGATGAAATCATCGATCCGCTGGATGCAGTCGGTAATACGACTAAAGCAGTGACCAAAGGGTACGCCATTGCCTCTGCTGGACTAGCCGCCTTGGTACTGTTCTACGCTTATGTCGCCGAGATTCAACGTGCTGGTGCTTCGATTATCTTCGAACTATCTAACCCATACGTCATTGCCGGTCTTCTGATCGGAGGACTGTTGCCATTCTGGTTCTCTTCGTTAGCCATGGAAGCCGTCGGCAAAGCCGCTGGCGCTGTAGTGGAAGAAGTTCGCAGCCAATTCAAGAACGATCCTGGTATCATGGAAGGCACCTCCAAGCCTAACTATGCTCGCGCCGTTGATATCGTAACTATTTCCGCTTTGCGTCAGATGATCGTTCCGGCTTTGATCCCGGTCTTGGCCCCAATCGTATTGGCCGTGGTGTTCCGCGGAGAACGAGCGCTCTTGATAATCGGTGGTATGTTGATCGGCAGTATTGTTACTGGATTATTCTTGGCTATCTCCATGACTTCTGGTGGTGGCGCTTGGGACAATGCCAAGAAATATATCGAACAAGGCAATCATGGTGGTAAGGGTAGCGATGCTCATAAGGCAGCTGTCACTGGTGATACGGTCGGTGATCCTTATAAGGATACTGCTGGCCCAGCTATCAACCCAATGATTAAGATTCTTAACATCGTAGCCTTACTCTTAGTAGCTCTCTTACTCTAATGACTGTACAAGAAAAAAAGTTAGACCATGGTCAGCTAGAATTAACTATTGAGCTGTCGGTAGAAGATTTGGTGCCGTATATCGAGCAAGCAGCCAAACGGCTAGCAGATAAGACTTCTATTCCTGGCTTCCGTCCCGGCAAAGCCCCACTAGAAATGGTTAAGTCACACGTAGGTGAGATGACGGTCTGGCAAGAAGCAGCACAGCTGGCGGTACCCAAGGTAGTTCACAACGTCATTGTCGATAAGAAAATTAATACCGTTGGTCAGCCGCAGATCATGCTCGATAAATTGGCGCCCAATAACCCCTTGGTGTTCACCGCCATCGTAGCGCTGATGCCCGAAGTAACGTTGGGTAAGTGGCAGTCACTGAAATTACCGCTCGAAGAAGTAACGGTAAGTGACGATGAAGTGAATAAAGTAGTACTTGATTTTGCTTCTTGGCAAGCCACCGAAACAGTCGTTGATCGTCCCGCTCAAATGGGCGATAAGATTGAAGCTGATTTCGAAGTCTTGATCGATGGTGTCGTCATCGAGGGTGGTAAGGCCAGCAAATATCCTTTGGTTCTCGGTGCTGGCACTATGATCCCTGGTATGGAAGAGCAATTCGTCGGACTCAAAGCTGGAGAAGACAAAGAATTTGATCTCACCTTCCCTAAGGAATATCACCAAGCATCATTAACTGGTAAGCAAGCTCATTTCAAAGTCAAAGTTGTTAGCGTGATGCAGCGCACTATGCCGACCGTCAATGATGAATGGGCTCAGAAGATTGTCAACAAAACTTTGTTCGAATGGCGTCAAGAATTACGCGAAGGTATCAAAGCTGACAAAGAAGCTGAGAAAAATCGCGAGTGGGAAAACAGTGTCATGGAGCAAATTATCGGTGTCTGTACCTTCGGCGATATTCCCAAGGTTCTACTCGATAATGAGATTTCCAAGATGTTGCACGAATTGCAACACAGCGTAGAACAGAAACGCATGAAATGGGAGGATTACCTCTCTAGCATGAAGAAAACCGAAGAGCAGCTGAAACAAGAGTTCGAACCAACTGCTATGAATAGAGTCAAAGCGGCTCTGGTGATGCGACAAATCGCCAAAGAGTCAGAGATGAAATTGACTGTCGAAGAGATCGAGCAAGACTTAGCAGCACAAGAGCAACAGTATCAGGGTAATGAACAAGCGCTTGAAGTGGTGCGTAGCAGCGAGTACCGCGAGTATATGGAAAGTGTCTTGATCAACCGCAAAGTAATGCAGTTGATCCGCGATACCATCGTTGGTAAGTAAGATAAAAAATAATACAGCTCCCTACTGATGAAGTAGGGAGCTGTTGTTATTGGACGCCATGATTGTGTCCAAGGAAATTAGCCAAACGTTTGCGATAGAACTCGTTGGCGTTGGGCACGTCGGCAATCACAAAGTCAATCGAAATCGACCCGTCGTCCTCATCGATTTCGATGACAGGGAAGGGCGCGTCGGTTAGATCCTTGCCCTGGGTCAGCTCGACTGCCTTACGTAACCAGCAGACATAATAACTCCAGAACAAATGCTGCAAATTCTCGATCGGATCAACGGTTAATGGTGTGCCAAGTTTTAGGCGGTGCTCTGCCTCGGGCAAAAGCGGCTGAAGAGGTTTGGCGGGAGAAGATCGACGTTCGGGCTTGTCATTGCCAGCCATGTTGAGCTCCTCTCGGGTGTAAGGTACGTACTTAGATAATGTGTAGATAGTAGAGTATTTTCCTATGCTTGGCAAATAAAAAGACCCCGACGATTCGCAGTGTTCTGCGAATCGTCGGGGTCTGTGAGTGGAGCAATTAGCCAGTGGCCGATCGACGAGCGACCAGAATGGCGTTGACGCGATCGATCAGCTTGCGCGGGCTGAAAGGCCTCGTTACGAAGTCTTCGGCTCCAGCTTCGAACGCCATCTGACGATCGACATCCCTGGCTCTGGGTGAAAGGATGACGATGGGAATGTCCTTGGTTTCGTCGCTGGCCTTGAGCGCGCGGCAAGCATCTAGTCCACCCATGAGTGGCATGATCGCTTCCATCACGATCAGGTCGGGTCGAGATTTCTTGACCTGAGACAGCGCATCTTCACCATTGAGCGCCTTCATCACCTCATACCCCTCCATTTCGAAGCTGAAGTCGAGGATGTGGAGGATGTAGATTTCGTCCTCGACCAGCAGAATACGTCCCTTTGCCATGACTTTACTCCTTATTGGCTAATATTAGCCATATGTGAATGTGCAGTTCGCAACTACCGGATAGCGGATCCCGCCTTCCTCCTCTTCCCGAATAACAAATAACAATTTACCAATTACGTATTACGCCTTACGTTCTGCCCATGTTATACTATCTTCATGCATTTCGGTTTCCACGCCTCTGCCGCTGGCGGAGTAGACCAAGCACCAGAACGCGCTGCTTCTGAAGGAGCAGAAGTTTTCCAATTCTTTTCCCGTTCTCCCCGTGGCGGTCCAGCTCCCAAGCTGACCAAAGAAATCGTGGCCAACTGGCAGGTTGAGCTGAAGAAGCATAGTATTCAGGCTACTTACATTCATGCACCGTATTATATTAACTTTGCTTCTACTAATGATAAGATTCGTCACGGCTCGGTCGCAGTTATCCGTGATGAGTTGGAACGCGGCACAGTACTGGGAGTTAAAGGTCTGATGACGCATCTCGGAAGTTCTAAGGACGTTGGCGAAAAAGAAGGAACTAAGAAAACGATTGAAGGTATTACCAAAGTTCTCACCGGCTATAAAGGCACGACCAAATTTCTTTTGGAAAATGCTGCCGGTGCCGGAGCTGT
>CAZPQR010000020.1:3690-12507 GCA_964588865.1 uncultured Gammaproteobacteria bacterium | reverse complement strand
GTCGCTATGCTGACACAGAGTGCCTTACTGTTACCAATCATTGGATTGGTTTTCTTATTTGAATCTTTATCAGTCATCGTACAGTTAACCTCCAAGAAGCTATTTAAACGCAAAATTTTCTTATCCACGCCGATTCATCATCACTTCGAAGCAATTGGCTGGCCCGAACCCAAAGTCGTCATGCGTTTCTGGGTTATCTCTGGTGTCGCGGCCGTTATCGGGCTGATCGTCGCTATCTTAGATAAAACGTTCTAGCCATGGCCAAACGATCTCTACGCACCTGGTGGCGCAACATCTGGCTACCGCTTTCTGATAGTCATGGTCCTCACAAACCGGACTATATTTTGTTGACAGTGACGGCTATCGTTATCTGTTTCGGCTTGATCATGTTATCTTCGGCCACAGCTTATTTCGCCTATACCAAGTACAACGACAGCTACTATTTCTTCTGGCAACAAGTTACCAGAGGCTTACTACCAGGTATCATTCTCTATTTCATCTTCATTCGTTTACCGTACTACAAGCTGAAACGACTCGGTCCCTGGTGGTTGATTTTCAGCTTGATTTTATTAGCGCTGGTATTTATCCCTGGTCTGGGTCGTGAAGTTAATGGAGCACGCAGTTGGATTAGTCTGGCTGGCATCAGTCTGCAGACTAGCGAAATGGCCAAGCTGTGTTTCGTTATTTTTTTGGCCTATTGGTTGGATAAGAAGCAACGACAGATAGGATTATTTCGAGAAACCTTTATTCCTTTTCTCGTTTATCTTGGGCTTGTTGCTATTTTACTTTTCTTGCAACCAGACGTTGGTACGTTATTAATTTTCTTGGCTGTTGCTTCAACGATGTATTTCGCTGCTGGTATGACCATTGCTCAGATCATGACGTTGGGTGGCTTAAGCTTGGCCGGCATTGCCTTGGCAGTGAAATTGGCGCCTTACCGTTTGCAACGCTTACTGACCTTCCTTAATCCCAATTACGATACTCAAGGAGCTGGTTATCAATTGAAGCAAGCTCTCATCGCTATTGGCAGCGGAGGACTGTGGGGACTGGGTATCGGACACTCGAGGCAAAAATTTAACTATCTCCCTGAAGTCGCCGCTGACTCGATCTTCGCCGTTATAGCCGAGGAGTGGGGTTGGATCTTTTCGGTCATTCTTATTGTCTTGTTTCTGACTATTTGTATTCGTGGGCTGCGTATTGCCAAGCAGGCTCCGGATTTATTTGCTAAGTTCCTGACTATTGGTATCATAGGGTGGATTACCATACAGGCAGCGGTGAATATCGCCGCTATTATTGGCCTAATGCCCTTGACGGGCTTACCACTTCCTTTCATTAGTCTGGGTGGTAGTAATCTAGCTGTGGTGATGATGGCTTTGGCTATCGTTACCAATATTTCTAAATACACCAAAGAAACTTCATGAACCGAATTTTGTTGGCTGGCGGTGGCACTCTAGGATCAGTCTCTCCCTTGGTGGCAATTGCCGAACAGTTCCCAGAAGCGGACTATCTTTTCGTTACAACCAAGAAAGGACCAGAGGTTCATTTTTTGCGGCAGCGCAATATCCGCACGGTCAGTATCCCTGCTGGTAAATGGCGACGCTATTTCTCATGGCGTAATGTCACTGACGTTTTGAAAACTGTCAGCGGATTGATCCAAAGTTTAATTATCATCAACCGCTATAAGCCAGATATTATCTTAACGGCTGGTGGCTTCGTGGCTGTGCCTGTGGTCTGGGCTGGTCGATTGCTGGGTAAGAAAATTGTCGTTCATCAGCAAGATTTGGAATTAGGCCTAGCCAATAAGCTCATGGCGCCAGCTGCTTCTTTTGTAACAGTGGCTTTTCCTGAATTGGCTAAATTGTATCCTGGCAAGCAAGTAATCCATACGGGCAACCCCACGCGGACGATCGTCGCTAACTCTGGCTCATCATTATTAGACACCATAACTATTCTTGGTGGCAGCCAAGGCGCTCGCGGCATGAATGAGTTCGTCAATGAATCAATACCTACCTGGTGCAAACAATATCATGTCAATCACGTCTTGGGAGCTGCCAATCTAGGACAGAAGTCGGGCGTGATCAAGAACTACCAAAGTTTTGGTTTCATTGATAAAGAATTACCCGAATTATTACATTCCGCTCGACTGGTTATTACCCGCGCTGGTATCGGTACATTGACCGAATTAGCTGCTGTCGGTAAACCAGCCATTATTATCCCGATTCCTAACTCACACCAAGAAGCTAACGCTCAGTATTTCGCTAGCAAGAACGCCGCCATTGTCGTGCCACAAGGAGATAATGAAGGCTTACGCCGAGCTGTCACCAGCTTAATGACTGATAGTGTCTTGGCGCAAACATTGGTAGCCAATGCTCGTCAGTTAGTCAATCCACAAGCGGCTCAACTCTATGTCCAAGTGATCAAAGAGCACATTCCGCTAGAAGTTGAAGCACACCCAGTGGTCTATCTGGCTGGTATTGGTGGTATCGGTTTGTCAGCCTTGGCTGAATATTTCCGTTTGCAACATTATACGGTCGAAGGTTCTGATCTGAACCAAAGTGAAGTGACGAAACGATTGGAGCAGCGCGATATTAAGATTCATTACCAACAGCAGAAACAGAATATCCCTGCCAACTGTAGCTTATTCATCTATTCGGCTGCTTTGCCAGCCAATAATGAGGAGATCCTGGAAGCCAAACGTCGTCATATCCCGATGTATACCTACAATCAATACCTCGGCATCATTTCCCAGAAGAAGAAAACAATCGCCATCTCTGGTACTCACGGCAAAACCACAACCACTGGCTTGGTAGGCTTGATCGTCTCCGAAGCAGGATTAGACCCAACTGTTATCGTCGGTGGTCTGATACCGCAATTCAGTGGCAACTTCCGGGGTGGCCAATCGGATTACTTTATAGTCGAGTCCTGTGAATACCGTTCGCATATGCTAGAGCTGTCACCGTGGATTATCTCGCTTAATAATATTGAGGAAGATCATCTCGATTATTTCCGTGATTTAGCTCATATTCAGGAGCAATTTCAATTATTCGTAGATTCTTTGCCAGCCGATGGAATTCTAATACGTAATCTCGATGACAAACATTCCAAGGTAATTCAAACTGATAAGAAGCAAGTCACAGTAGCCATCGAAGCCAAAGCAGATTACCAAGCTATCGATCTGAAGCTGGAAGGTCAGAAGCAAACGTTTACCTTACTTGATCACGGTCAAGATAGTGGCACTATGACGATCTGTATTCCTGGTAAATTTAACATTTATAATAGTCTCGTCGCTATTGCTGTGGCTCGCAGCCTGGGCATTGATTATGAAGTTATCCAGAAATGTTTACTGGAATACCGTGGCTCGTGGAGACGGTTCGAGAAAGTAGGAACTTATCATCAGTTGCCAGTCTATTCCGATTACGCGCATCATCCGACGGAGATAAGTAGTACTATTGAGGCGGCTAAGCGTTTCTATCCTGATAAGAAAACCTTCGTTATTTTCCAGCCGCATTCGTACAGTCGTACTGAATCCCTCTTTGATCGTTTCAGTCACGCCTTCTCACAAGCTGATAAAGTTATTATCTTACAAACGTACAAAGTAGCTGGCCGAGAAGATGATGTTGAGGAGACTGGTATTGCTCGCAATCTAGCCACTGAAATTGGTGCTAAGGCACTCTATGCTGCCGATTTCGCACAAGCTAAGCAGCTAATCGTCGATCAGTCTGATGCGTCTGACATCTTACTTTTCATGGGGGCTGGCGACGTCGATTCTTTGGCTCGATCCATCATCGGTCATGAATAATCTGCACCAACATGTTAGTTTACGACCTTATACTACCTTCCAGATAGGCGGTCCGGCTGACTATTTCTACGCTGCCAGTGACACAGCTCAGACGATCGATGTCCTGCAATGGGCGCGTGAGCAGAAATTGCCAGTGCTGATCTTGGGAGGAGGCAGCAATATGCTCATCCCTGACGATGGTTTTCGCGGTCTAGTCTTGCAACCACAATTCAAAGCTCTTCATATTGCTGGCAACGAAGTAATTGCCGGTTCTGGTATCCTGTTGAACGAACTAATTCATCAAACATTGTCACATGACTTAGTTGGTTTAGAATTCTTAGCTGGTATCCCAGGTACGATCGGCGGTGCTGTCGTTGGCAATGCTGGCACCTACGGCATCGATATCGCTTCTGTCGTCACCATGTTAGAATACATTGATCTCGATACACTACGAGTGGAGGAGAAGCTGGTAGAAGAAATCACCTTTGGCTATCGCGATAGTAGTCTCAAGCGGCAAAACATCATGTTGACTGCGGTTTCCTTCCAGCTAACGACTGGTGACGTCACAGCCAGTCAAAAATTAATTGATGAACGACTAGCTATCCGAGCAGCCAAACACCCACACGAACCATCAGCTGGTTGTATTTTCAAAAATATCATCATGTCCCAGACCGATCTATCCAAGATTGAGAGCGAAGATTTGGACATTGAGCAGTTCCAGAAATATGACAAGATTCCCGCTGGTTTCTTGATCGAGCAGTGTGGATTGAAAGGCTTTCATATTGGTGGCGCTCAAGTTTCTCCCCAGCACGCCAATTATATTGTTAACACTGGTAAGGCGACTGCCGAGGACGTCATCAAACTCATAAGTCTGATCAAGCAGAAAGTCAGGGATACCTATGGCATTCAATTACAAGAGGAAGTGCGAATAATTTATAATTAAGCAACTATATGGAAGGTGAAAAATTTACATCTCCGCCTGAATCGCAAGAGCAAGAGCTTGATAGGAAGATTAAGGAAGGTATTATGTTTGAATTAAATAAGCGAGGTCTATTTGGCGATACTTTCCAGGCTTGGTCAAAGGTATTGTATTGTACTGAACCCAAGCTGATCAAAAAATATCTTGCAACGCCAGTTCAGACATACGAAGAGCGCTTGCGTCAAGATTCGGTAAGTGGCCCTTATGCTGATTTCATCCTTGAAAATAGCGATCCAAAACTAATCGCAGAGAACGATGCGATGGTTGCAGAATTTAATCAGCAACGCGAAGAAATACGCCAAAACAAAGATTTGGAACGGATTCAAGAATATGCTAACAAGGTATCACAGTTTCATCGTCGTGTATTAAAAAGATAACCCAACACCACATATACTATGACGCCAGAATTACCACCCCAGCCAGAGATTTCTTTCACCGACAGAGTCAATGAACGACTACCATTATGGCAGGACATGGTTGCCGACTCTTCAATTGCTGACGAGCTTAAAGAGAAAATCATTGCAGCTTTTGAACGCTTAGCTAGCGGTGTATATCAATCAGTGGATGACGCAATCTACTATACGATCGACCAGTTAGCACAGATTTGTCAGGACACGCCAGAGGATAAGGCTGATCCAGAGAAAACAGCAGTATTTCAGAATTTACGCGAAGATCTATGGGCGCTGCATAAGGAAGCGAAATAGCACTATGAAAAATTGCATTATCATTCACGGCTGTCCTTCAAATAGTGAGAAGGCAATGGATGCAAAAACCAGAACTCACGATAAACATTGGATGCCGTGGTTGAAGCGAGAACTAGAAATTAAGGGAATAGTTACATCAATACCTTTAATGCCGGAGCCATGGGATCCAGTATATGAAAAATTTAAAGTTGAGTTTGAGAAACTAACTATAAATGAAACTACGATCTTGATTGGTCATAGCTGTGGATGTAGCTTCTTAGTGCGTTGGCTCGGAGAATCCAAAAAGACAGTAGCCAAATTAATCTTAGTTGCCCCGTGGAAGATCGCTGCAGACGCCAGCCCAAAGGAAAAAGCTTTTTACGAATTTCCCATTGACCAGTCAATTTCACAACGAGTAGGGAAAATCGCAATATTCACTTCAAATGATGAGGATGAAGATGGTAAAGAAGGTGTCAAAATGTTTCACGCTGCACTCTGTGGAGAAATAATTGATCTACCAAATCATGGTCACTATACGCTAGGGGATATGGGTACGGAAGAATTTCCCGAACTACTACAACGTATAGTCTCCTAAAATAGGATTTACGCAAAATAAAGACCCGCTCATACACTTATGAAGTGTTGAGCGGGTCGTTGTTGTATTCTTATTCAACCGCGCTGGTTGAAGCGCGCACAATAGGAATGAGCTTGTCCTCGGGTCCAAAGGCGCATAGCGGACGAAGTCTCATGTTCAGAGACAGGGTTTCAATATTCAACTCTTCTGACTCAGACAGAGGGATCAGCGCTCCGCCATCCCATTCGACTACGCGATACAAACGGCGTAAATGAATAGAGCCCATTGCAGAGCCATTTTGATTATCTGCCAATTTGCGACAGATCCTCGCGATAAATCCATGATCGCGACAAGGACTGTCAGGATATATGAAATCTTCCAGTTCCTGCTCATGAGATTCGATTGAAATTGTGGCAAACTCTAGATGAGTTGAGTCCCAACTCCAACTTGACGCTAGCAAATAGACATGAGCTTGCGGTTTCATCTATTACTCCTTTGGTAGTAGTAGCCACACCACTGTGACTACACCCCAGGTAACGACATTCGCCACTTCGCCGAGAAGTAGTCCCTTAGTCGGACGATCAAAACCTGTTTTACGAGCGATGACTACGATCTGCAGCAAACGTGCGATGCCAGTGCCATTGGCTGCCCAGACAGTCCAGGGCTTGAGATTGGCGCCAGTGTGTGACTGCCACAGTGTATAGCTTAACCACAGTTGCGGTATGGCTTTGCACCAGACAGCGATCAAACCACGACACATCGGATCAGTCACGCCGCGATATTTGACTAGTGTCACGACAGTGATAGTGCCAATGACCACAGCGAAATAGCTGTCAGACGTTCTCCACGGTATATGGAGACAACCGAAGAAGGTGATCAGCCCGACGAGCAATAACCAGTTACCGAAGATGATGACTGTCAGTAGTCGTTCACGACTCTTCGGCCGGAGTTGCCGGTAGGCCGAAACCGCCAGAGAAAATCCCAAGAGCAGATAAGCTAGGAAGAAAACATACATGGCCAAAGTCAAACCTTTGACCTGTCCTTGGCTTACGCTATCGATCAGAGGGATCGTATAGAAGTAGGCCAAGATGAGCTGAAACCAGAAGAGAAATCTGGTCATCTGGCCCTCCGAGGTTGGCGAAAGAGACGTATTTGGAAAGGAACGGATGAAAATTATCTATATAAAAAATTGCTATATTTGTCAAGAATCATCAAAGCTATCAATTGCTTTAGTCGCAAATTGAGCTTGAACCCGCCCATAATTCATGGTAATTTATAGCTATGAACAAACAACTATATAGCAAAAATACTGAAATAACCGAGCCCTTACGAGTGTACATAGAGGAGCGGCTCGATCACCTAGAGCAGTTCAATAGCGACATCATGGCTGCTCGCGTCGACCTTAGTCGCGATCAACATCACAACAAGGGCGACATCTTCCGAGTTGAAATCAATCTCAACTTACCGGGCAAACTCCTGCGTGTTGTCGAGACTCGACCCGATGCTCGTGAAGCGGTTGATCTGGTAACTGACAAATTGGCACGACAGTTACGTGATCTGAAAAACAAAAAGTTATTCCTCCGCCGTTTCAGCAACATTTTCAAACGTAACTAATGTCACTACTGACGACACTATTTGGAGACGCCAACAAGCGTTATTTAGATAGCCTCCGCGAAGAGGCTACTCTTATTAATGAGCTCGAGCCAGCGATTAGCAAGTTATCTGATGATGAACTGCGAGCCAAGACAGCTGAATTCAAGCAAGCTTTGGCCGCTGGCAAGACACTCGATGATATCGCACATGAAGCCTTCGCTGTGGTACGTGAAGTTTCTAAGCGCACCTTGAATCAGCGACATTTCGACGTGCAACTGATTGGTGGTCTGGTGCTCCATCGCGGTCAAGTGGCAGAAATGCGTACCGGAGAAGGTAAGACACTTACTTCAACCTTATCGATTTATCTCAATGCTCTGTCCGGCCAAGGCGTGCATGTGGTCACGGTTAATGATTACTTGGCCAAACGTGACGCTACCTGGATGGGACAAATTTTCGATTTCCTCGGGCTTTCGGTTGGTATCATTTCTCATGAAAGTGCTTTCGTCTATGATGCGACCCACACGACACCAGCCGAAGACACGGAACGTGACCAAGGTGTGAAGATTGAAATTGATTTCCTCCGACCTGTCACCAGACAACAGGCATACTTAGCGGATATTACTTACGGTACCAACAATGAATTTGGTTTCGATCATTTGCGTGACAATCTAGCTCAGAGCAAATCGGATCAAGTACAACGTCCACTTAATTACGCCATTGTCGATGAAGTTGATAGTATTTTGATTGACGAAGCCCGAACTCCGTTGATCATTTCTGCTCCGGACATGGAGTCAACGGACAAATACGTCCAATTCTCTCAAGTCGTTACTCAATTGAACGAACACGAGGACTACACTATTGATGAGAAGATGCGAGCCGTTAGTTTGACTGATACCGGTATCACCAAGATTGAGAAGATCCTGGGAGTGGGCAATATTTATGAAGCTAACGGTATCGAGACAGTCCATCATATTGAGCAAGCTCTGAAAGCCAAGACACTATTCCAGAAAGACAAACATTATGTGGTGCGTGATGGCGAGATCATGATTGTGGATGAGTTTACTGGACGTATGATGCAGGGACGACGCTATTCTGAAGGTTTGCATCAAGCGATTGAGGCCAAAGAAGGTGTGGCGGTGCAACGTGAGAATAAAACCATGGCCACCATCACTATCCAGAACTATTTCCGCATGTATCAGAAATTGTCTGG
>CAZPQR010000020.1:0-3590 GCA_964588865.1 uncultured Gammaproteobacteria bacterium | reverse complement strand
CCATGGCCACCATCACTATCCAGAACTATTTCCGCATGTATCAGAAATTGTCTGGAATGACCGGTACAGCTGCTACTGAAGCGGAGGAGTTGAACAAGATTTATAATCTGGAAGTCACCACTATCCCGACCAATAAGCCGATGGTGCGTCAGGATCTGCCAGACCGTATCTACAAGAGCGAAGCCGGCAAATTCAAAGCCGTGATCCAAGAAATCCGTGAGCGTCATGATAAGGGTCAGCCGGTTCTCGTCGGTACTATTTCTATTGAGAAGAATGAATTGCTGGGTGAATTACTGAACCGCGAAGGCATTCCTTTCCATCTCTTGAACGCCAAACAGCATGAGAAAGAAGCCGAGGTCCTAGCTCAAGCTGGCGCCAAAGGTGCGGTGACTATCGCTACCAACATGGCCGGTCGAGGAGTCGACATCAAGCTCGGAGGCAGTCCTTATGATGAAACCAAATTCCAAGAAATTGTCAGCCTCGGCGGTTTGCACGTCATCGGTACTGAACGCCATGAATCTCGCCGCATCGACAATCAGCTACGTGGTCGTTCCGGTCGTCAGGGCGATGCTGGTTCCAGTCAATTTTACGTCTCTATGGACGATGAGCTCTTACGCATTTTTGGTTCTGAACGTATGAAGGGTGTGATGAATGCTCTAGGATTACCCGAAGATGTACCGATCGAGAACAGTATGATTTCCAAATCAATCGAGAGTGCCCAGAAGAAGGTTGAAGGTCATAACTTCGATATCCGCAAACACTTGGTCGAATACGATGACGTCATCAATAAGCAACGCGAATATATCTACCGCTTGCGACAACAGATCATCGATCAGGGTGCTGAAGCCAAACCAGGTACCACCAGTCCGCTGACCGAAATGATGATGGATTTCTTGCGAGAGGAATTGGAATCGTTAGTTACCTTCCACGCGACAGGACCCAAATCCAATTGGAATCTGAAAGAATTAGTGGAAACGGTTAATAATCTTTATAGTCTGAGCAGCGAAGAAAAGACAGAAATCGAAGCCGCCACTAGCAGCGAGCAGCTGGTGGAAATTCTTGTTCGACTTGCTCAGGACAAATATGTCCGTGTCAAAGATTATGTCGAGAAACATCTCGGACCGCAGATGACCGATCGTAATGCGCTGACAGAAATTGAAAAGAGCATTATCTTGCGTACCATGGATAATTATTGGGTCGAACACCTTGATACTATTCAACTATTACGTTCAGGCATTGGTTTGCAAGGCTATGGTCAGCGTGACCCGTTAGTTGAATATAAACGTGAATCTCGACGCCTCTTTGATAATCTCCTGACTGCTATCAGACAGCAGGTAGTGTTTAGCATTTACAAGATTTCTATCGGCCAGCAACCTAGCCTCGACTTGAGCGCGCCCAAAGTTCAGTTACAAGAACAGAAGAGTGATATCAGAGCCTTCTCCGGTGAGGAGAAAGCCGAGAAGAAGTCTATCGTCATCCCCAAGCCCAAAGACGCCGAAGGTCATAAGATCGGACGTAATGATCCGTGCTACTGCGGCAGCGGGAAGAAATTTAAGCAGTGTCATGGAAAATAGCTCCTTTCTCTACAGTTTGTCATTGCGAGCGCTGTATCCAGAGCGCGGCAATCTCTAATAGATATATTCAATGATAACTTACCAAGACTTTCAACAAGTAGACATACGAGTCGGAGAAATCATTACTGTTGAAGATTTCCCAGAAGCTCGTAAGCCCGCCTACAAGTTAACCATCGACTTTGGGGCCGAGATTGGTATCAAGAAATCCTCGGCACAGATTACGGAACACTACACCAAGGAGCAATTGATAGGCAAACAGGTGCTCGGAGTTGTAAATTTCCCACCGAAACAGATCGGACCATTTATTTCTGAGTGTCTAACCTTGGGGTTACCCGATGAAAACGGTAAAGTAGTACTGATACAACCGACTATCGCAGTTCCGAAGGGTGGAAAACTGTTTTAAGTGCTATGATAAAAATACAACTCGGTAAATATGAACATTACAAAGGTCATCACTACCGAGTTTTGTTTTTGGCTAAACACAGCGAGACTTTGGAAGACATGGTAGTATACGAAGCCATGTACGAAAATGACTTAGGTAAAATTTGGGTTAGGCCACTAACAATGTTTATTGAGAATGTTGATGTTAATGGTACAATGATGCCAAGGTTTAAATATATTGATTCAGAATAAATATAATAAAATATGTCTGGCCACAACCAACAACAAATACTCAATTTCATCAAGACGCAACCTTTGGCAGTATTATCAACGATGTCGCCCGATGGTCATCTGCAGTCAGCCGTTATCGGTATTTCGGAGAACGATGATTTATCACTTATTTTCGGCACCTTCAACAACACGCGTAAATTTACTAACATCAAACATAACCCCCAAGTAGCAGTTGTCATTGGTTGGGATAAGATTACTGTTCAGTACGAAGGAACTGCTACACAATTATCGGAAGATGAGCTCAAGGCAGCCAAACAGACTCATCTCGTCAAATTGCCGTCGTCCGTCAAATTCGCTGAATTATCGCACCAAGCCTATTTCAAAATTGTACCGAAATGGATCCGCTATACCGATTTCACCAACGAGAAGATCTATGGGCAGGTGATGGAAATTAGTTTCTAATATCATGACACCGGAGGAGCGCTTCGAAGCAGCAGCCGAGCAAGCACGCCTAGCGACGTGCGACAAAGCTCACTGTGGCTGCGTCATTGTGTCCAATGACCAGATTATTGGTCGAGGCTATAATTCACCACCGTTAAATGATGAGGCTAATCGTCGCTGCGACCGTGACGGTTGCTGCCTCCATGCCGAGTGGCGCGCTATCATGGATGCGTTGCGTCATCACCCAGACAGCATCGTTGGTTCGGCGCTGTACTTCACTCGGGTGAATGCTGCAGGCGAGATGTTACGCTCGGGTGAACCGTACTGTACTGTCTGTAGTCGCTTAGCCCTTGATGTAGGTATTGCCACCTTCGGACTGTGGCACGCAGACGGCATCAAGGAATACCCGACTGATGAATATAATAAAATATCTCTCAAGCATTAAAGTCTCTGTCTCTGCGAGGCATGTACCAAACAGCCTGTCCTGAGCTTGCCGAGGGAAAGTAGCCCAGCCTTTGTGTGCGCTATTTAAGTTTCAAGAATCAATAATCAAACAATATTAAATACTGAAATAATCAATATTGAAACTAACTGAACCTTTTTTCTATTAAAAATTGATTATTAGCTATTGTTTGGAAATTGTTACTTGAATATTAATTCTTTATAAAAAGCCCCATCACCTAAGTGACGGGGCTTGCTTTTCATTTGGTCGGCTTGACCTTGATGATTTGAAATTTCACAGCGGCATAAAGTCCGCCATCAGCACCAGGCTGTGACTCAACCTCGCCTTTGATATTAACCACCTCAACATTATCTTTGAGAATCCGAATCCGAGCTGGGCGCTGCGCTATACCTGATTCTGATTCCACTTCTACGTTGAAATGATCGTCAAGCTTGATGGTTTCCGCCATTTCTGACCTCCTTTGAGTAAGGAACGAACTGATGCTACACTATCACAATACC
>CAZPQR010000019.1:0-13373 GCA_964588865.1 uncultured Gammaproteobacteria bacterium | reverse complement strand
AGCCTGTCAGGGTTTTCCCTAATTAAGTCCTTGAAACTAGATCTGATACGTCGGAATGGTGGACCACCAAGCCAGTCTGCAGATTCTTGCCACAAAATGTATTTAGGCGTGCGACTGGTTTTTGACTGGATTTCATCCGGCTGAAGACCGAGAATATATACATGCGAATCGACTCCGAATCGGTGTCCGCATTTTTCTGGCTGGAGCGCAGTGTCATAAGCTAGTTGAGGATCAGAAGTCAATAAAAGTACTGCCATATAGATATGATGCATCTTTTCATCTCGAAACTGACCAATGACCAGAAACATACTTCCTCCATAGCTAGGTGTAAGTGAGTTGCCACTAAAAAGATCGAACTATGGGTAGTTTTGTCATATTATTCTAGATTTGTCAATATTGAATGAATAAGAAATTCTAAAAAAAAATCGTTGACCCTTTTGCTAAATTCCTCTATACTAATGGCGTTCGTTTCAGTCAGAAGACCCAGTTAAGGCCTTTTTTGATTATAATCGCATGAACCAAAAGGGAGATTCTAAGGACAAAAAGTGGCAGACACTGGCCTTGGCCATCGGTGCCCAGGCGACCGGTTGGATCGTTGGCCCGGCCTTGGCAGGATTGTGGTTGGGTCGATGGTTAGATCAGCGTTTCTCGAGTCAGCCCTTGTGGTTGCTCGTTTGTATGTCGTTGGCTTTCGTAGGGACGGTTATCGGTCTGTTGCGTCTAGCCAAACGTTATCAATAATGTGAACTATCATGGAAGCTACGTCGGTTACAACTGAAGTTAGTCACGAGTCAACTATTTTTGCCGAACCCATTGCTCATGTTGGTCCGCTGACGATCACCAATTCGTTGCTCACTAGTTGGATCGCAGTTGCTATCATTATTGTTCTTAGTCTGATCATTGGTAAGAAAGCTCGTTCTATCCCTGGTAAGTTACAAGCTACCGTCGAGGCTATTATTGAAGCAGCGATGAATCTAGCTGATTCGGTTACTAATGACCGAGCCATAACAGTAAAAATATTTCCTTTAGTTTTTGCTGTTTTTGTTTTCATCATTATCAATAACTGGTTAGGTCTGTTGCCAGGCGTAGGATCTATCGGCTGGATTGAACAGGCAGAAGGTCATAATGTGTTCGTGCCTCTTCTCCGTGGTGGTACGGCTGACGTCAATACAACTTTGGCATTGAGTTTATTTTCTATCATCGCAGCCAATGTCTTCGGCGTTATGATCGTTGGTGGTTGGAAGTATTTCAACAAATTTATCAATGTCAAAACCTTGATAGCGATACCAGCTGACATGCGCCACAACAAAGCGGCTATCATCGTGAACCCAATCCAATTCTTCGTTGGACTGATCGAGATCATTGGTGAGTTCGCCAAGGTAGCTTCGCTGTCCTTCCGGTTATTTGGTAACGTTTTCGCCGGTGAAGTACTATTAGCCGCCATGGCAGCCTTGTTTGCCTTTATCTTGCCGATTCCCTTCATGTTTCTGGAAGTGATGGTTGGCCTGATACAGGCTTTGATTTTTTCGGTTTTGACGTTGGTGTATTTTACTATCGCCGCACAGGATCATTCAGCGGAGAGTCATTAGTTATTTGTTAGTAGTTATTAGGGAAGAATTTCTAACCTAGTGGCTAGTAATAAGTTACTAATCTAGTAACTATTTATCAACTGAAGATAGTTTCCCAGGGGACATTAAATACTACCCACTGTCCTATCCAAAGAAATTATTAAGGAGTTATCTAATATGGATTTAATCCCATTAGCCAAAGCAGCAGCTATCGCTATCGGGGCTATGGCCCCAGCTCTGGCCATCGGTAAGATCGGTGCCAAAGCCATGGAAGCTATTGGTCGTAACCCAGAAGCCACGGGCAAAATTTTGGTACCAATGCTTTTGGTTTCAGCGTTTGCTGAAGCTATCGCTATTTACGCTTTGATTATTGCTTTCAGTATCAAATAGTCATTGATATTTCTCTCCGTATTCTTTTTCGAAAGAATGCGGGAATGAATTATTAATCATAATGAGCAATGGAAGAATTAATCAAGACATTTCATATTGATTGGACATTGATGCTGGCACAGCTGATCAATTTTGCTATTGTATTCTTCGTTATATATCGTTTCGCTTTGAAGCCCCTGACCAAAGTCATGGCCGAACGAGGCAAAGTTATCGCACAGAGTTTGGATCAGGCCAAAGTCATCGAACGCACTATGAAAGAGACAGCCGAAGAAACCAAACGTCAACTAGCCGCCAGTAAGAAAGAAGCGGCCGAAATTTTGGCTGAGGCACGTCAACAAGCAGAGTTGAAGCGATCGGCCATTGTGAAAGAAACTGAAGCCAAGACTCAGCAAATCGTGGCCGAAGCTAAGCAACAAATTCAAGTCGAAAAGGATAAGCTGATCGCTGATGCACGTGAAGAAATGATTGAGTTAGTGGTGACAGCCAGTGCGAAACTGTTGCAACAAAAGATTGACACTCACAAAGATCGTACCTTTATCTCTGAACAAGTAACTTCACTCAAATCACATGAAAATCGCCGATAAAACTATTGCCCAAGCTATCATCGGTGCTACCGAGGATAAGAAAGGTAAGGCCTTGGACGCCGTTATTGAAACAACGTTTCATTGGCTCAAGAATCAACGATTGATTAGTCGCTGGCCCAAGATCCGCTTGGCTCTGGAGCAGGCCGCACGAGAAGCTGAGGGAAAGGTATTGGTCAAGGTAATTACTCGTCATCCAGTCGGTCCTGAAATGTTGGCTACCATCAGCCGCTGGTGTCACAAACATTTGGGCAAACCAGTAGATCTGGAAGAGGTAATTGACTCTAGTATCATTGGCGGATTTAAGCTGATGTATGGTGATCAGCAATTGGATGCCACTATCAATCATCGCTTGGCTTCATTACAACAACAATTATTAAATGAATAATAGTATGTCTCACGATTATCTGATCAAACATTTACAGAAGAAGATTGAAGGTTTGGAATTCGCACCCAGCGAAGAACGGGTGGGACATATTATTGAAGTAGGAGACGGTATCGCTACGGTGTCTGGTTTGTCCAAGGCTTTGGCCATGGAAATGGTGGAGTTGGAGAGCGGTTCCGGTGAGAAGATCGAAGGTGTTGTATTGAACTTAGAAGAAGACGTAATTGGTGTCATGATTCTCGGTGACTATTTGCAACTTCGTGAAGGCGATACGGTTCGCTGCACGGGACGAGTATTGGAAGTTCCTGTTGGTGAAGAAGTGATTGGTCGTGTCGTCAATGCGCTCGGTCAGCCGGTAGATGGTAAGGGTGCTCTCAAAACCAAGAAATTTAATCCCGTAGAGAAGGTTGCTCCTGGAGTTATTACCCGTCAGTCAGTGACGGTGCCATTGCAAACAGGAATCAAATCAATTGATGCAATGATCCCGATCGGTCGGGGACAGCGCGAATTGATCATTGGTGATCGTCAGACCGGTAAGACAGCGATTGCTATCGATACGATTCTCAATCAGAAAGATAGCGGTGTGTTGTGTATCTATGTGGCTATCAGTCAGAAGGAATCCAAAGTGGCTCAGATTATTGCTCGCTTAGAAGAAGCTGGTGCCATGAGTTATACCACTGTCGTAGTGGCCGGAGCTTCCGATCCAGCAGCTATGTCCTTCATCGCTCCGTATGCCGGCTGTGCTATGGCTGAATACTTCATGGACCAAGGCAAAGACGTATTGATTGTGTATGATGATTTATCCAAACAAGCAGTAGCCTATCGTCAGATCTCGCTTTTGCTGCGACGTCCACCAGGACGCGAAGCGTACCCAGGAGATATTTTCTATCTTCACTCTCGTCTGTTAGAACGATCTGCTCGTTTGAACTCTGACAACGGTGGAGGATCATTGACGGCCTTACCGATTATCGAGACGCAGGCCGGTGATATCTCAGCTTATATTCCTACCAATGTAATTTCTATCACTGACGGACAGATTTTCTTGGAAGCCGATCTTTTCTACCAAGGCTTCCGTCCAGCAGTCAACGTCGGTATCTCTGTTTCTCGTGTCGGATCAGCCGCCCAGATCAAGGCTATGAAGAAGGTGGCAGGACGTCTGAAATTGGATATGGCGCAATATCGTGAATTAGAAGGCTTCGCGCAATTCGGATCAGATCTGGATGAAGAGACTCAGAGCCGTCTGAATCGGGGTAAGCGTATCGTCGAATTACTTAAGCAAGGACAATATCGCCCAATCGCAGTTCAGTATCAGGTAACAATTCTCTACGCCGCGGTTAATGGTTTATTGGATCAAGTCCCTGTCGATCAGCTGAAGCAATTTGAAATTAATTTCTACGAACATCTAGACGCCAACTATTCTGACCTGCTCGCAGACATCGCCAAGACAGGAGAGTTGTCAGCGGATAATGAGGAGAAGTTGAAGCAAGCTATTCAAGAGGTAATTAGTAATTAGTTATTAGGAAAGAATGAAGTCGTTCTTCACAAATAACTAATACCTAATAACAATCTGCACTCATATGCCCCAACTAACTGGAGATATCAAGCGACGAATCAAATCAGTCGCCAGCACCAAGAAAATTACCAAAGCCATGGAGCTGGTTTCGGCTAGTAAGATGCGACGTGCAGTCGAGCGAGTCTTGATGTCTCGTCAGTATTCTGATCTGGCTTGGAAGTTGGTCTTGAACTTAGCTAAGCGTGTTGATACTGAAGCGCATCCGTTACTGCAAGAGCGTCCCGTCAAGAAGGTGGGAATTCTCCTTATCGGAAGTAACCGTGGATTATGTGGTGGTTACAATATTGCAGTAGTTGATAAGGTCCGTAAGTTACTCAAGAAAGAAGGTTGGGATCAACCCGGTGTCAACGTTGATTTCATTACCTTTGGTAAACGAGCAGCACAAGGGATGGCTGCTATCAAGATGCCAGTCACAGCCGATTATCCCAAGAATGACATTACAGACGAAGTAGCTGATATTATCCCGCTGTCACAACATTTGATCCAAGGTTTTATCAAGCAGCGTTATGATGAGATTGCTGTGGTCTATACTCATTTTCATTCCAGTTTGAAACAAGAAGCTCGAGTACGTCATTTATTGCCGTTGGTCAAACCGAGTCGCTATTTGGCTCACGCTTCACATGATATTGTCACCGATGTACCACAGGTTCACTTCTCTGAATACTTATTTGAACCCTCGATGGATCAAGTTTTGGATGCGGCCTTGTTGCGCTTGGTGGAGGTGCAGATATATCAGATGGTATTGGAGTCTGAAGCTTCCGAGCATTCTGCGCGTATGATGGCGATGCGCAACGCCAGTGATTCGGCGAGCGAGATGATTGATGAACTGACCTTAGCTTTCAACCGCGTGCGACAATCTAGTATTACGGCAGAGATTGCTGAGATTTCAGCTGGAGCTGAAGGATTGAGTCGATAATATTTATAACTTTCAAATTACAACTTATAACTTCTAACTATTATGAACAAAGGAATCGTCAAGAAAATTATCGGACCGATCGTTGATGTTCAGTTCAAAGGCCAGATGCCATCGATCAACAACGCTTTATCGATACCATTAGGTGAGGGCGTGCTAATCGCTGAAGTACAGAAGCATTTGGGCGGCGGTATGGTGCGTGCAGTGGCTATGGGTACGACAGACGGATTGGCTCGGGGAGTGGAAGTGACGGACACCGGCTCTGCTATCAGTGTGCCGGTAGGTCAGGAGACGTTGGGACGTATGTTTAATGTCTTGGGTGAACCGATCGACGGGTTGAAACAGGTGACGACCAAAGAGTCCTGGCCAATTCATCGTGAGGCACCGGCATTGACTGATCAGTCAACCAAAACTGAAATTTTTGAAACTGGTATCAAAGTTATTGATCTGATCTGCCCTTTCGTCAAAGGTGGTAAGGTCGGTCTCTTCGGCGGAGCGGGAGTCGGTAAGACTGTGGTTATTCAAGAATTGATTCGTAATATCGCTGCTGAGCACGGTGGTTTCTCTGTTTTCGCCGGTGTCGGAGAGCGTACTCGTGAAGGTAATGATTTGTATCATGAAATGAAACAGTCAGGCGTATTGCAGAATACCACACTAGTTTTCGGTCAAATGAACGAACCACCAGGAGCTCGTCAACGTATCGGCCTAACTGGTCTCACTATGGCGGAATATTTCCGTGACTCACAAGGTAAAGATGTTTTACTGTTCATCGATAATATTTTCCGTTTCACCCAAGCTGGTTCGGAAGTGTCGGCTCTCTTGGGACGTATGCCATCAGCTGTCGGTTATCAACCAACCTTAGCAGCCGAAATGGGAGAGCTGCAGGAGCGTATCACCTCTACCAAGAAAGGTTCTATCACTTCAGTACAAGCGGTCTATGTACCGGCTGACGATTTGACTGACCCAGCTCCTGCTACCACCTTCGGTCATTTGGATTCTACTGTTGTACTTTCACGCGCGTTATCCGAGTTAGCTATCTATCCTGCCGTTGATCCTCTCGATTCCAGTTCGGTAATTCTCGATCCAGAAATCGTGGGACAAGAACACTATCGTGTCGCTCGTGGAGTGCAGCAGATATTACAGCGCTACAAGGATCTCCAAGATATTATTGCCATCTTGGGTATCGATGAATTGTCCGATGAAGATAAGCTATTGGTGGCTCGTGCTCGTAAGATTCAGAAATTCCTGTCGCAACCTTGTTTCGTGGCTGAGCAATTCACTGGTCGCCCTGGTAAGTATGTGACCTTAGCAGAAACTATCCGTGCCTTCAGCGAGATCTTGGAAGGTAAGCATGATGATAAGCAGGAACAGGCGTTTTATATGGTTGGAACTATTGAAGAAGTAAGTAGTAAGGAGTAAGAAGAAAGGGCAGAAAACAGGGACGTTGATTATTAATGAAAATTGATGTCTATAAAAACTGTTTTCGATCTGGAAGCTTGGAAAAAAGGAAGAGTGTTAGTAAAAGTTGTTTACCAAGAAACTAAAAGATTTCCCAAAGAAGAAATATACGGATTAACAAGTCAGATGAGACGAAGCGCGGTTTCTGTAACCTCAAATTTGGCTGAAGGGTTCGCTAGGGTAGCAATTAAGGAGAAGTTACAGTTCTATAACATATCTTTCGCTTCTAGTGCTGAGTTGTTAAATCAATTAATCACTTGTATAGATATAGAGTTATTGTCGAATGCTAGAGGCGAAGAGATAATTGGACTTCTTCGAGAAACACAAAAACTTACTCAAGGTCTAATCAAAAGTACTAAAGCTCGTTTATAGGCCCCTTACTTCCTCCTTCCTGCTTCTAATTTCAAACTAATAAAATTTCATGCATTTACGTCTGAAAATTGTAACTCCAGAACGAGTGCTTCACGAAGGTGAGGTCAATCAAGTCACACTGCCGACTCAGATGGGTCAGATAACTATTTTGCCTCATCATATACCGTTGGTTAGTGTCTTGAGTCATGGTGAGATTGTAATCACTACGTCTGAGGAAGAAATTTTCTTAGCTATCGAGGGTGGTTTCGTGGAAATCGTTCCCAATGGATTGGTGGTATTGGCTGACGCTGGGCAAATGGCTTCGGAGATTGATGAACACAAAGTGCAAGAAGCAATCCGCCGAGCGGAAGAAACATTGGCGACCACAGGTACTCATGATCGTAACTATGAAATGCTACGCGCTCAGATAGAACGAGAAACCTCCAAGATCAAAGTCGCTCGTCGTTACAAGGAGCGAGGAGTGCATACTAAGGGAACTGAATAATTATTTATCTTATATATGAGCACAGGTATTCAACAGTTAATTGATTTAAATAAAGAGCACTCAGGTATTTTCAGTAACCCGGGCACTGCAGCGGCTAGACGTCTCTACCGAGCGCAACATCCCACTGAGATTGGTACTTTGAAATGTATGGATGGTCGTATTCACTTACCTGTCGCTACCAAGACACCACTCGGTATTATCCAACCGTGGCGTAATGTTGGCGGTAAGTTTGATATCGGTTGGCCTGCTTTTAGTCCAGCCCTGCAAGAATGGCGTGATTATGCTATTGGTAAAGGCCGTAACGCCTTGCTCTTGGTTACCTATCACTATTCGCGTGGCGAGAAACATCGTGGTTGCCGAGGATTCAATTATGATACTGAAGCAGCTATTGCTTATACAGCCGAATTGAAGAAGCAATGTGATCTTATCTTGGGCAGACCAACAGCTTATACGATTCAAATAGGTTTCGAGACTGACCTAGACGCTATCATCCTTCATGGTGAGAACGGTGAGATTGTCGATGTCTCAACTATCACCGATACCAATGAAGAAAACCTTTTCAATCTATTGCATCGTCTCTATCCTGATATGCCTGAACGAACGGTTTTGGATTTCATACCCTTAATCAAGGGCAATATCGAGCATGTGGCTGAGATGAAGCAAGTCGATCGAACCTTAGACGATGTTGATCATCGAGAATCAGTCTTGGCCATCGGTCGTGGATTTGATTGGTTGCACGTCATCAACAAGGCTCTTATCATCGGCCCTTTTGACCCAGATTTTGATCAGGCGGTGGCCGTGGCTGCCGGTATTATTTTGTCTAATCTTAAGGCCGGTAGAATTAAAGAAGAAGATATTGTTCTCCTGGCTTCATCACCTTACCGGGGAGCATTGGATAAGCCATTCAAACAAGCCAAGTCAGAATTCCTACACCGTTACGCCATGGAAGTCATTCGCCAGCACGTGCCTGATATTTTGCCTTATCTCCAACATATGACCGCAGTGGTGAATATCCATACTCGGGAAATGGAAGTGTTGCATTCGGGGAAGGCCTAATTGATAGTTGATTATGTACTTAGTCAAAGCCTCAAATTGAGGCTTTGACTTTTTATGTCAGGAGAGTATACTTTTTTCCTGTCGTTCTTTTACAGTAGTTGCTTCTCAACCTATACCAAGGGCGGGGTGGCTATGCCGACGGGAATCGAATTCCTGATGGATCTCAATGGCAAGCAGGCAAAAGAATTTCTGGGTCAGCAGGAGCGGCGCAGGGAATATCGCTCGCGACATCCGACGGAATTAGGTGCTTTGAAGTGCATGGATGGTCGACTGCATTTGCCAATTGCTACCAACACACCGCTAGGTATCATACAGCCGTGGAGAAACATCGGCGGCATGTTTGATACTCGTTGGCCGATTTTCAACGCTTCTCTGGCGGAGTGGCAGCGCTATGGCAGATGCAGAAATAAGCGGGGCCTGTTATTTGTGACCTATCATTATTCGCGTAGTGACAATCCCTCGCTCGGCTGTGCTGGCCATAAGCATAACTTGGATCAGGCGCGTTCCTCGGCACTGCAGCTGACGCATCAATGTCGTCGCGTGTTGGCGCATCCGCACTATTACGCCATCTTGGTTGGTTTCGATACTGACTGGGATTGTCTGGTGTTGGCCAGTGAAGACGGTCATGATGATCTGGATATGGCAGACGTCGGGTCTGATCGTGACCTCATCGCCAATTGGTTGCTTCGTCATCATGCGGATATGCCCAGCGACGTTGTTCGTGACGCGACTGAAGTTCTAGTCCGTAATGCCGATCGAGCGCAAGAGATCCGTTGTTCTGGTCGGACTATCGAACAACTTAAGCATTGCGAGTCAGTAATTGCTGTTGGTCGAGGCTATGACTGGTTGCATCTGCCCAATAAGGCGCTGATCGTTGGTCACTTCGACCCAGATTATCTGCAGGCGGTTATCACGGCTGGTCGCATCGTCTGGCATAATCTGCTGGATGGTCGGATCAGAGCGGAAGACATTGTCCTGATGACTTCGGCGCCGTATTCCAGTCCTGATGATCGTCCCTTCAAAGTAGACAAGGTTACAGGACTTCATGAGGAGGCGACTGCGGCTATCCGTGATCACGTGTCGGAACTGTGGCCCTATTTGCGTCAGGTGCGCAGTGTAGTGGATATCCACACTCGTAAACTGGAACCATTGGAGGTTGTCCAGGCAACTGCACGTAGAGTTTTGTGAATCTTACGGTCGTCGAGCTGCTTGTCCGCCTTTGGTGGAAGCTCGACGGCCGCTCTTTTTTTTCTCCGGTACCTGTGTTAGAGTACTAATGATTTTTGATCTTACTAGAGGAGGGAGGTGAAAGAGGTCGGTTCTGCTCGTCCGCCTACTAGCAACCTTAACGTTGGAGGAGTTATGGTACTTGATCTGCTCTTCGAACCTTCTCTCGGTGCTGTCTGCGATTTCACGCTTCGCTAACCGCCCCGAGAGGAGGTGATCAAGGCCACGGCCATTGTCTGGGAGGTGTACCCTAAATAGGGTAGGGATGACTGTACCCGGACAGCTGAAGTACTTCTTCACCAAAATTTCAAGCCCGACTTTGAAAGGAGTCGGGCTTTTTTTTACCCCGTTGGATACGAAGTTATCTAATAGGATAAATCACACTTGTATTGACAATCAGTTATACAGGTGTAGAGTGATATTGTTTTGCTCCTTGTATCAACCTCTGACCGAAGGAGACTGTAGATGTTTCCCGATGATCAGCCCCATACGTGTGAATATCCATCCTGCAATAACCGTCCATTTGAAAAATGTCCCAATTGTGAACGTTGGCATTGCCGTCATCATCAGGACAACCACGGCTGTGTCGCCAAATTGCACCAGAAACGTCCTGGGGTTATTTCTCAAAGTGATGTCCGGGAGGTGCCGTGAGTTTCTTAGCTTATGCACTTAGCCGCAGTGTGAGGATAGTCGTTGTCGTGCCAATCCCGCCAAGCTCACTTGCGAGGATTGTCACCAGACACTGTGTTCAGCTCACGCCGAACGACATCACTGTGGTCATTATTTCCAAGACGAGTCTCCTCGCGAACTAGTGCCAGTAATTGAACCGCCTCAGCTGGAACCATCGGAGGAGGATGACTTCTGCCGAGCCCCTTTTCATTAAGGGGCTTTTTCTTCTAGATTGAAGATTAAAGTTGTCGGTTATAAGTCAGAGATGGAAGTTTGCATTAATAGATAACAGTGGCTACAATAGCCAAATGAATAAACTACTAGAAAATAAGCGTGCTTTTATATTCGATATGGACGGGGTGCTAGTGGATTCGGAAGCACTGTATGTCAAAGTGGAACAAGCTATTTGTCGTAACCACGGAATTGATATTCCTGCGTCGGAATGGGATCACTTCACAGGTAAAACTAATCAAGCTATTTTTAGTTATATTTTGAGTAATTTTGCCGCCACTAGTTCCCTTCATGTCGATGATTTGATTGAGGAGAAACGACAATTGGTTAAATCTTCCCTACATCAAACTCCTTTATTCGCCGGAGCGATTGGTTTCCTGAAATTTATTCGAGATCGGTTTCCCTTGGTCGCACTAACGACATCAAGTAGTAAAGGTATTCAGGAATTACTTTTTTCTATTCACAATCTTAGTCCCTACTTTGATGTTGTAGTGACGGGTGATCAGGTTTCTCAAGGTAAACCGAGTCCGGAACCATATTTACTAACCATGGAGAAATTAGGAGTTACTTCTCAGGAGGCAATTGTCTTGGAAGATTCTGATAATGGAGTCCTATCGGCTAAGGCGGCTGGTTGTCTGGCTATCGGTATTACCAACTCTTTCCCCGCTGAAGTCCTGCAATGTGTTGGTGCCGATATCATCGTTGCTAGCTTCGATCAGCTTCGTAAAGAGCTGCAGTAGAGCTTAGTTGCAATTATGCTAGTGGCTAGCTACAATAGCCCCTAGATATGGATATCTCCAAGCTCAATATCAATCAGCAATTAGCTGTCCAGCATCCTTCCGGACCGGTTATTCTCGTCGCGGGCGCTGGCACCGGCAAGACGACTGTCATTACCCAGCGAATCGCTTGGCTGATAGAAAAAGGTCTGGCTAAACCTGATGAAATTTTAGCCCTGACCTTCACTGACAAAGCAGCAGCCGAGATGGAGGAGCGAGTCGACAAGCTCTTGCCCTTAGGCTATGTCGATCTGTGGATACAGACGTTCCATGCTTTTGCCGAGAAGATACTGAAACAGCATGCGCTCGAGATTGGTCTACCCAAAGAATTCAAAGTGCTGGATCAGACTTCAGCTTGGATGTTGGTGCGAGAGAATCTGCATCGATTCGACTTAGACTATTATCGCCCACTAGGTAATCCTACGAGTTTCATTCACGCTTTGATCAATCATTTCTCACGTTGCAAAGATGAGACGGTTTATCCTGATGATTATCTCAAATACGCCCAAGGATTGAAATTAGATAGCGATACGACCGGTGACAAGGAAGCGCAGCAACAAGAGATTGCTCGTTTCAACGAAGTTGCCAATGCTTACCACGTTTATCAGCAAGTTTTGCTGGAGAATAATGCGCTTGATTTCGGCGATCTGATTAATTATTGTTTGCAGCTATTTCAGAAACGATCTCATTTGCGACAGCGTTATCAGCAGCAATTTAAATACGTCTTAGTCGATGAGTTCCAAGATACCAATTGGGCACAATATGAATTGGTCAAATTACTGATTGGCTCAGAACAGAACATCATGGTGGTGGGTGATGATGACCAAGCAATTTACAAATTCCGAGGCGCTTCAGTGTCCAATATCTTAGCGTTCAAGAAAGAATTTCCCCAAGCGGGAGAGATTTATCTGACTGACAATTATCGCAGTGGCCAGAAGATTTTGGATGCCGCTTATGATTTTATTCAGCTTAATAATCCCGATAGATTAGAAGTCAAGCTGCAGGAGCAAGGAGCAAAGAGCAAGAAGAAAGGGAAAGCAGCTATGGTGAAGTTAAGTAAAAAGCTAATTTCTCATTCAAACGTTGCGGGAGAAGTATCGGTGAGATGTTATTCGACAGGCGAGGATGAAGTCAGGGGGGTCCTTGAAGAAATATTAAGATTAAAGAATAGTAGGAATAAGGTTGCCGGCGATCCGGGATCCGGACAGCGGATACCGTTTCTGTGGAGTGATGTGGCTATTTTATCTCGTAACAATGAGCAGGCGCAGAAGTTTGTACGGTTCTTCCGCCAGGTTGGTGTACCACATCAGTTCGTGGCGGCCAAAGGATTGTATACGCAGGAGATTATTCTTAATATCTTGAATTATCTCAAGCTACTGGATAACTATCATGAGTCACCTAGTTTGTATAAGATTATTACTTTGCCCTTCATTGGCTTGACGCACGAGGATATTGTTAACGTCGCACATTTAGCGAGACGCAAAAGTTGGAGTCTCTATCATGCGACCAAGAATTATCACGGGCAGGTGACGCTATCATTAGCCGGTGCGCGCGGATTGGCTAAGTTGCTGACTGATCTCGATAATCACAAACAGCAAGCTTTGACTCAACCGGTGTCGGCCATTATCTATCATTTCTTAGAAGATTCAGGCTATCTATCTTGGCTCACGCTAGAAGAAACCGCCGAGAG
>CAZPQR010000018.1:8921-13501 GCA_964588865.1 uncultured Gammaproteobacteria bacterium | reverse complement strand
AGATCAACAGTAACTTTGAGGTTAGTGATAATGGTGCCCAACATACGGCTCTGGAAAGCTTGTTCTTTCTGATCCAGTAATAGCTGTCGGGTGCGATCTTTGATCTTGGGTGAATTGATATTTTTATAAACCCCTTCCAATGAACCAAATTCTTGGATCAGTGCTTGCGCGCCCTTCTCTCCGATGCCTTTGACACCAGGAATATTATCCGAACTGTCGCCCATGATGGCTTTGAGTTCGATCAGCTGCTTAGGCTCCAAACCGTAGCGAGCCCTCACTCCAGCTACATCATAGGTGATGGTGTCGTTGATGCCGCGTTTCAGCGTGTAGACCTCTGTTTGCTTATTGACCAGTTGTAAGCTGTCGTTATCTCCGGTCACAATAATATTTTTCACATCTTTGTGCTGGGCAGAATTATGCGTGACGATACTGCCGACGATATCATCAGCTTCAAATCCTGCTTGGGATAGGCGGGGGATCTCTAGCGCATCAAGTATCTGCTCCACCAGCTCAATCTGACTATAAAATTCATCAGGAGCCTTCTCACGAGTGCCTTTGTATTCTTGGTATTCAGTGTGACGGAAGGTCGGGCCGGCCAGGTCAAAAGCAGCGATGATATAATCGGGCTTGAGCTCTTTGATCAGGCGGAGAAGGATGGAGGTGAAGCCGTAGGCAGCATTGATCATTACCCCATCTTTGGTGGTCAAAGGAGGGATGGCGTGCCAGGCGCGGTAGAGCAGTGAGAAGGTGTCGATAATGACGAGTTTTTTGACTTTGGGCATGGGCTAATAATAGCAGGTTTGATGTATAATTCCAGCTTGAAAAGATAGACGTATTCTGCTACTTTAGATGAGCATTACGGCCACGTAGCCAAGTGGTAAGGCAGAGGTCTGCAAAACCTTTATTCGGCGGTTCAATTCCGCCCGTGGCCTCCAAGAGAAAAAGTAAATTGAAATTACGATGAAAGTGACTCTCTGTGGTAGTATGAGTTCTTATGACTTGATGGCTGATATCCAAAGCCAGCTTGAAGCCAAAGGTCACGAAGTGAAACGACCTAGGTTAGATAGTAATGAGCGCAATGGTCTGTGGAATCTCAAGTTCAAGCAGCAAGCAATGAGAAATCATTTCGAAAAGATAGCTTGGGCTGATGGAATTATTGTAGTCAATTTGGATAAGAATAATATAGCTAATTACATCGGTGGTAATACGTTGATGGAGATGGCTATCGCTATGTATCTGGGTAAGAAGCTTTATTTGTGGAATCCCATACCGGAAGTTAGTTATAAGGATGAAATCGAAGCCATGGAGCCGCATATTTTGAATCAAGATATTAATCTTTTATAGAAACAAAAAACCGCCGGCAGTTTCGGTAAATACCATTGAAACTCTGCTTGGCGGTTTTTTAATTTTGAATTAAGTCGAAACTTCCAGTGCTGTATTTTGGTGTATCTTCCGCCCGAGGCGGATCAGCCTTTGGCTGAGAAGTATAGTCTTAATTTTTATTTTAGAAATAGTTTTGACTTTTTAGTTTTTACTTTCTATTAACGGTTGTCAGCAATGGTCACAGTGTTCGGTAAGACTTCCATGGTTAATCTGCGAGCGCCGAACTTGATAGCCGTAGATTTATCGGCCATCCAAATATCGATACGACCAGTACCGGTGTAGCGACGGTTCATACGATCTTCAACGGTGAAGACCTTGGTACCATAGACTTCCGGGAAACGGACACGAGTTCCGCGGGGGAGGTCATTGGTAGCGATAATACCGTCACGAACCTGGGTTCCGAAGGCCGTAGTGAACGGGGAATCATCGGTTTGGCCCACTTCGCTATTATAAGCGGTGGCAACTACCTTCTTGGTAGCTACTGGTTCTATTACATCGTACTTTTCTGTGTAATCAGGCCACTGGGAAAGGGCCACAATAGGCACAGAAACGCCGTCAACCATAACATTACCCTCGTAAGCCGCCAAAGCGGTATGAGGCAACAGAATGGTGACAAAAACGGGTAACATTAGCCAATATTTGGCTTTTTGGCTAATATACCTTTTTACTGCCAATTGAAGTTGTTTCATGAGGGTTGGTTAATAAAAACGATTCGTATAACACGAACCGATTGACCTTTATATCATACCTAGACAATATTGTCAAGTCTTTGTCAAGCCCCTCAAAACAATCCCAGCTACTAGCTGGAGGTATCAAAAAACACCCCAACATTGCTGTTAGGGTGGTTAAAAAATATTTTTTTTGGCTTAGTCTACGCGTTCATAGGCGAGACTGGTGACAGTTCCATCGGTTAGAACCTTGTAGATCACTTTCTGCGGAGCATGGTCATAGCCCAATGTCTCGATGGTGGATACTTGGACTAAGTAACCGCCTTCTATGACCAAGACTTGGCCTTTGGGTCCACCATTGGCATCGATGTCCAGACCTGGGGTTAGCAACGCTACGAATGAGGCAGCTTCGGCTGCTGAGCTGACTGGGGCGAAGTTGGACTTGAGTAGCGCTGGAGTATTGATCTTGAGACTGGATTTGGTGCCGGTGGCTTGGAGCCAGTAGCCAGTAGAGCAGGTGGTGAGACCTTCCATTCGCAAGTAACCCGTCTTGGAAGCGGAGAAGCAACCGGCATCGCTTTCTTGTTTCAGCTTAACGGGGTTTCCCAAAGCTGTGATCTGCGCTTCCGTCATGGTGAAACCATCGATGCGACTGGCTAGAGCGATCGGCTGCCACGAGGCACTCGTTAGCGTTCCTTCGTATTTGAGTTGATCGGCAGCAGTATTCCAAGTGTATTGATTGTTGGACAGTTGGATTTCTTGCAGATCGGTGACACCATCGCTATCGCTATCGGCTTTGGTATCGAGTGTGCCGAAATATTGTTCTAATAAAGCGTTGACACCATCGCTATCGGCATCGGTTGTTAATAGACTATTAACCGAATCAATGTCAGAGGAGCTAAATTCATCGCAGCTTTGAGTCTGGTCGTCGATGGCGGTCTGGAAATCGATACGGACTGATCCATCGGGGAAATTCGCTACTGCTTCGGGGTGATTGCGGGCATAGCACACAGCGAGAGCGTAGTTACGATAGGAGTCAGCGGTGATAGGCAAAGGATCAGGGAGTGGCACCGGTGCTGGTGCGATACCAGAAATGGTACCGACTGAAATTTTATTCAGATCAGTGTTGGTAATGCCGAGACTTAAGTAGCGCATGATCTGATAGGCGGCATTGCCATCTTTCATATAATAGCGCTTGCCGTCATCAGGGCGGACATACCAGGCTTCACCATGTGACTGTGTTTGTAACAAAATTTTGCCTTTGAGCTGACTGACTAGTTTCGTATCATAGGTGAATTTACCAGAACCCAAAGGATTGTAGCCATTAGTAATTTCTTGACCATCGGAGAAGCTATCGCCATCAGTATCGGCGACATCTTTCTTGGTGCCGAGCGCATCTTCTAGCTGATCTGGTAATCCATCACCATCAGTATCGGTATCTTGGAAACGAGTCTCCAGACCGACGGGTATCTTGGCCAGGTTGGCATTGGTCACTCCGAGACCGAAGGTACGTAAGGCACTATAGGCGACTGAACCGTCTTTGAGATAGTAACGTTTGCCATCATCAGGGCGGACATACCAAGCTTCACCTTTCGATTCGACTTGGAGTAGGATCTTGCCTTTGAGCGAGTCAGCGAAAGCAGCGGTGTGAATCGTCCCCACCAATGGGATGATTAAGGCCGCAGAGGCTATCTTCTGGGATAGAGCGTTTAGTTTCATAGGGTTATTTCAGCCTCTAGTATAGCAGAAATAGCTTTAGGAAGGTATTTGGGAGAAAAGGATAGCATTGGGTACATCGCGTCCTGGACCCATACGGTAGCGACCGTCATAGTAGACAGCCGTCGAGCCGCCAGCATCAAGGTTGAGGGCGTTCTCCAGCCCCAGAGACAGGAGGGCGTCGACTAGCTGGGGCACAGTGGCCGAATAGAGCACCACGACATAGATATCTGATCCTTTGACGCCAATAGCGGCACGGCTGTAGCGTTTGAGCTGTTTGGGGTCTAAGGTAGCGACACTACCTAGAGCTGATGTGCCTTCTTGGATCAGGACTGGATCATTGGAGATGGCTGCTTTGACCTTGGTATGATAGGTGGCTTCAAAGTCTGCCCGGCTGCGGAACTGAGCGGTACTGGTGAAGAAGTAAGGGTGATTGTCACTACCAAATACCAGCAGCGCTCCGGTAGAAGGATAATTTATCTGGTCGGCGTTGATCATGACTCCATCAGTAGAACGATAGACAGGGTAGTAATAATAATTTTTCTCCCGTGCACAATCACTATAATCTGCCGGACAGAAATAACTGCCATTGATAGCAGCGAAGGCATTGTACGTCAGAGCGAAATCGCCGACACTGCGTATGGGGCAATTCTTATCACAATCAGTTGCATTGGCAGTGACTGTCAATATATCGAGTTTGGGATCTTGCCAATTAACTTTCAAGATAGCGGCCGTGAAGTTACCCGTAGATGTCTTGATAGTTTGTATTTTGTAGCTTGATCCTGCTGGTAGCGTAGAGGGTGTGTTATCAAG
>CAZPQR010000018.1:0-8821 GCA_964588865.1 uncultured Gammaproteobacteria bacterium | reverse complement strand
ACCATCGCCGTCAGTATCTTTCTTCTTGTAGTTAGTGCCTAAGCCGGTTTCTAATTGATCAGACAAGCCGTCACCGTCGGTATCGGTGCCACTGCTGAAGCGCTCTTCTAACCCAACTGGTATCTTGGCGAGGTCAGCATTCTTGATACCTAATCCAAATTGGCGCAGCATCTTATAAGCAGTTGCACCGTCTTTCAAATAATAGCGCTGACCACTGACCGGTCCGACATACCACGCTTCGCCATGTTGTTCTACTTGCAACAAAATAGTACCCGACAGATCAGCAGCTAAACTAATTTGCGGAATGAGCAAAATAATTGTAAACAAAAAAAGTATAATTCGTCTCATACTTTTGTTGTAGCACAGCGGAGGTAATTGTAAAGAATGTTATTTGTCTTTCTCTAAGATAGCATTGATAAATTCTATCTTACGACGATAATATCTAGAACCATCGAGCTGAGCTCGATTGGTCCATCTCAGCTGGGATCATCGAGCTGAGCTCGATGGAGCGGGATACGAGACTCGAACTCGCCTCTCGTGCTTGGGAAGCACATGTACTACCCCTGTACTAATCCCGCAGGTGTTCTGCAGGGCTAGTATATCAATAGTAATAAATAAAAAAAGAACCCCCTTACCGAGATAAGGGGGCGGGTACAGTGGTGGTTGTCATGGCAGACGGGGCGTTGGTTCCTTTTTCGAACAGGCAAATTGGGTAATGACAAACACTATGTATGGTCTCGCAAGAAGCGAGGAAGATGGTTGGGGACCATCGGGAAACAAATTGGGGAAAAGTACGAGATACATTTATAGTATACTCTGAGATTCTGACTTAGGCAAACAGCCATATGTGATCAGGGATTTCGTCGCAAGATATCATCGGTTGTTTGGAGAACTCTCCAGGTGATGCTATTTAGCAATAAACTAAAAATAGTGAAACCGTAGAAAGGAACGATGAAAGCAATTATTTGAGAATTAGTAATTGGCGCTGACATGACCAAGGCAAAAACAGTTATCAGGTAACCGCTAGTCAGTCCAATTGTAAGGATAAGTAGCTTCCGCTTCAGGGTCAGGTGCCAGATATCACGACAGAACCATTCAATGAGCGATATGATGAGGCCGATAATGAGAAAGTAGGGTGCTGGCCAGCCAACGAAGCCCTCGACAGAATAAGGGGGTTGCGGTAGGGAAGTAACGGTTGTGCTCGTAGAAGAAAATGCCAGTGGAATATAACGAATAAATATGGCGACAGAGATAATAATAGGGGTGTATAAGCTACCCCGAGCAATCATCAACAGATAGATGTAGCCTCGAGCCAGCAGTACGAAGATTGAATCACGTTTGGTCACAGAACAAGTATAGCGAAAATACTGAATAAACAAAAAAGACCTCAAATGGTCTAGGCGCAATTGTACTACAATAATTTTTATTTATTTATGAAAAATTTTTTCATTTTTTGTCTGCCCGTCTTTGTCTTCCACCATAATTCCCTTTGTTTCGCTTCTCCAATAGTGTCGAATTCTTCCTTGAATAACAGTATTAGTGGACGCCGACGTTGTGTAGATTTTACTTTTCCTTCGTTATGTTGCTTAAGTCGAGCTTGAAAGTTTTTGGAATAGCCTACATACGTTCTAAGATCTTTAAGGCTCTGAAGAATATAAACTGAATACATATAGTCTAAACTAGATTGGGGGCAGTTGAGGAGCGGGCCGTCCGCCTTCTTGGCGAGACGAGCCTCGCTCCAATCGCCCTAGGCGATTGGAGCTGCTTATATATAAAGGTTCGGACGTTTTTCTTAGAGAATCCTGATGTTTCCTAACGCGCCGCCGTGCGGCGGCGCGGATCTCCCCATCCCGTTCCCGCTCAGGTCGTGGCGGAATTCCTCCCCAGACCCCTCCTTCCGCCACTCTATAAACTGAATAGAAAATTTAGAAGTGAAGATGGATAATATATATTATAGCAGAACCTTTTGCATTAGATCTTTCAAAAACTGTTGCTCTAATAAATCGGTTTGATTATGAATATTGACCCAGCCATTTTTATCTCCCTTATTATTTGCGTAATACATTTCTGGCGAGCCCTTTCTAAAGACAAAAACTCTCTTGTCTGAAAGATCGGATAATATCGTTTCTAAGTCTGCTGGCTCACCTTTTTCGGTGATCTTTTCAAGCACATACTCTAAGGACGGGTCTCCGGTGTTTAACCACTCAATGTGTTGTCGTAATTTTTGCGGAATCTTCTCGTCCATCTGAATTTCTTTCAGTAAATTTTTAAAATCGTTACTGAATAAATAATCTAGATCACAAATAATCACTACATCATCAAAATTCATCTGTGAGTAAAACTTTCTCGACTGTCTCAGTTCTTGCTTGCCGCCAGCTCTAATAAAGATAGTAAATTGCTTTGTTGGCAAAGTAAGGTTGAAGACTGAAAGCAATTTATCAAAAAATCCTTCATCATGATCGCCTTCAATTAGGATGATTCTATCAGCAAATAGTCCCTCGAGATTACCACGACGCTCAAGATGTCTCTTAACCAAATCAATATCGACGACTGAGGAATTAGGCATCATAGATTTTGTGCCTCTATCTGTTTTCCTGACTCGTCTATAGCCAGCAATTGCTTCAGGCATGATGATAAATGGTGAGTGTGTAGTAGTAATAATTTGGTATTGGTCGACCAGTTTATTCAGTATTTCTGCAAATTGTTTCTGTGCAAATGGGTGTAAGAAAGATTCTAGCTCACCAATTAGGAAGATTGGAGTTGGTTTGTCTTTGTACTTTGCACCGTGCTTTGCTAACACTTTCAATAAAGCTAGTAATGCTGCCCGTTGAAGTCCATGGCCTTTTTGCTCTATTTCTGACTTGTAGCCATCATCAAGAAATATTTTCATTTCCTTAGCGATAATTTCCTCGTTTGGTAATTCAAACTCAACGGTAGGGAGAACATCGGCAAACTCACCCATCAGCTCTTCTTTTAAATGGGTTTCGAAGTTGATTAACTCTTGAGAACGTTGTCCGCTGGTTTGTCCGTGAAGATAGGAGTCTAAAGTTGTTAGTGCCTCTTTCGTTTTTACTCTTAATTCCTCAAAGAAAGCTGACAGTGCTTCTTTCTTTAATTTTCCGAGGGCAGTGTTTTGAGTATTCTTTAATTCATCAACAGTATCGGCTGTTGCCAATATAGAAATGAAATCAGGCAAAACCCCTAAAAGATTTGCAGTAAATCCTCGTGGATTGTGTATGGTATTATCTTCTTTAAGAATCCCAAAATCAATCCGCTCCTCATTGTTCGGATCTAAAACACGCACAACCTTTAATACGCCATCTTTAATTTCCTCCTCTATAGCTGCCTTGTGGTTACTTGTTGATGCAAGATTGGTGAAATTTTCGACTCCAGTAAAATGACCCTCGATCCAAATTTCTTTAGTTTTGTCATTCTGGAATAATACCATCTCCTCTTTAGTAGGCATCTTTGATGCTAAAAGCAGTTCAACAGCCTTTAGATAATGCGACTTACCGGCATTATTTCTACCAACAAAATAGGTAAAAGGCTCGAAAACAACCTTATCTTCCTGAATGGGGCCCAAATTCCTTATAATTAATTTTGTGAGTAAAACCCTGCTCATAAATTAACTTGCGCGCTTAATCTAGCACATGTATACTACAGTTAGCAATACTTATGAATCTAGATCAAATAAAAGATACTTTGGGCAAACCATATTTTGAGGCTGAAAACTGCCTGCTTTATGCTGGAGACTGTCTTGAAATAATGAAGAGAATTAAAGAACCTCAGTTTGATCTTACGGTGACAAGTCCGCCATATAACATCGGTAAAGAATACGAAAGACCAATGCCTCTTGAGGATTATTTACAATGGTGTGTGGACTGGATCTCAGAGATTCATCGTTTAACAAAAGATAATGGCGCTTTCTGGCTTAATATTGGATATTTAGAAATTCCCGAAAAAGGTAAAGCAGTTCCAATCCCTTATCTACTTTGGGATAAAACTCCTTTTTATTTAATACAAGAGGTCATTTGGAACTATGGGGCTGGAGTCGCAGGAAAAAAATTCTTTTCACCTAGGAATGAAAAACTACTTTGGTATGTAAAAGATCATGAGAGTTATATTTTTAATCTCGATAGCATCAGGGATAAAAATGTAAAGTACCCTAATCAAAAAAAGAATGGAAAGCTGAAGTGTAATCCTCTCGGGAAAAACCCAACCGATGTTTGGCAAATTCCGAAAGTTACTTCAGGAACAAACCGCAGCTCAAAAGAGAGAACTCCTCACCCAGCTCAATTTCCAATTGCTTTAATAGACCGTGTAGTAAAGGCCTCAAGTGATCAAGGACAAATAGTTATGGATCCTTTCTTGGGCTCAGGCACAAGTGCAATAGTTGCACTAGCAAATAAACGTAAATTTGTAGGGTTTGAAATAGATCGGAAGTATTGTGATTTGGCTGTTGAGAGGATAAGGCAATATATAGAAACCCCGAAACCGGTCCCTTTATTTGAATTTGTTGCTACAGCTCAATTAGCTTAAAATTTTCCACATCTCTGCTCAGACGTGACTGTTGTCCAGTTGCCGCTTTCTGACCAAGCCAATCTGCATGATCTAGCCAACCAAACCTAACTCTTAAAATTTTTGGAGAGGGACATATGTCTGTACACTTTTCAAAATTGATAGCCAGGTAATAGCCTGCCTTTCCTTTTTTGCCGTTGATAGACTCTTGGGCGTAACTTCGGTTACCAAAAATACTACTAGGATTTGATGACGTTTTTATCTCTATTGAAAATTCATCATCTGGGATATAGATCAAATCCTTATCTCGCGCGGACATTTCCCTTCGCCACTTCTTAGGGTATCGCTTTTCAAGCTCAAGAGGAATGAGTTCATGTAAGAAGAATCCTAAAATCTGTGGTTTGGGGTAAATATCTTTTCCAATCTTGAATTCACGTTTGCCAATCTTCGACTCAAAAATATCATTCCAAGATTGAATTACCACTTCTTTAAGTTCTTGTGCTGCCAACGGATGTTTCTTTAGTAAAGATTTGGTTACAGACAACCATTCATTAGTTTTTTTATTTTGATATGGCGAAGTCATATTATGAATTAAAAAGGTCGGCTATACTAATTTTTAAGGCTTTTGCGATTTTTTCTATATTCTCAAGAGTTATATTCTTCTCTGCCCGTTCTATCATTCCTATGTAGGTTCGGTGAACTCCAGCGCGGATAGCTAATTCCTCTTGAGATAAATTTAAATTCGCTCGTTCATTTCGAACCTTCTGACCAAATTTTAATAAAATTTCACGTTTCATGTTGATAACTATAGTATACGAACTTGCTAACTTTAGTGCTACATACTATAGTTAGCACATAGTTTTATGGGAGTACCTACCTCTCGCCCGCGCATGGGTGGGTGGGGCAAGGGCGAGAAATAAGTAATAGATAATCAGCATCTAATTAGGGAGTGGCGGAAGGAGGGGTCTGGGGAGGAATTCCGCCACGACCTGAGCGGGAACGGGATGGGGAGATCCGCGCCGCCGCACGGCGGCGCGTTAGGAAACATCAGGATTCTCTAAGAAAAACGTCCGAACCTTTATATATAAGCAGCTCCAATCCGAAAATCGCGTTTTTTCCACAATCAAATTCCACGGTTCAGCTAATAGAATGGCGGGCTTTTGCCCGACGATAGGGAAGTCCGTGTGAGCAGTAGCTCACAGTCCCGCTTGAGCGGGACAGCCAATCTTTCGCTTTTTGCTTAAGCAAAACTTCTAAATTTCCTTTACTTGGAGGCTAGGAATGAGAAAGCGACAATTTTACCTAAAATAACGTGAAGTATGAAATATATTATTTACGCCAGAAAATCTACTGATGAAGATGACCGCCAAGTGCTCTCCATTGACGCTCAGCTTACTGAACTGCGAGAATACGCTCATAAGGAGCAGTTAGAGGTCATGGGGGAGTTTGTGGAGAGTAAGACAGCCAAAGTCCCCGGTAGACCGATATTCAACAGAATGATGGAAAAGATTGAACTTGGCGGTCCATATGGGATTATAAGCTGGCATCCGGACAGATTGGCTCGTAATTCAGTTGACGGCGGTAAAATTATCTATTTGGCCGATACCGGAAAGATAGCGGCGTTAAAATTTCCCACCTTCTGGTTTGAGGCCACGCCTCAAGGTAAATTCATGCTTAATATCGCTTTTGGGCAAAGTAAATATTATATAGACAATCTGGCCGAGAATATTAAGCGTGGCATACGTCAGAAACTACGCCGAGGTGAAATGCCGGGCTGTGCTCCTATCGGCTATCTAAACGAATTACGACACCATACGATTGTTAAGGATCCGCAACGTTGGCAATTAGTAGCTCGGTTGTTTGAACTGTATGCAACCGGCAAGCATACTTTAGAAAGTTTACAAAAATTGTCGCTTTCTTGGGGACTGGTGGCCAAAAGAAGCAATCAGACTATTGCTTTATCCAAGATGCATGAAATACTCAAAAATCCATTCTATTACGGCGTCTTTATCCATAAAGGAGAAATGTATCAAGGAACGCATGAGCCGATTATTTCTAAAAGCTTATTTGACCGGGTGCAACGGGTACTACTTGAAAGAGGTAAACCGAGAAAGTCCAAAGAACGAAAAGTATTTGCTTTCACGGGAGTATTTAAATGCGGCGAATGCGGCAGAGCCATAACAGCTGAGACTAAAGTTAAGCCATCGGGACGCAAATATACTTATTACCGTTGCACCAAGAAAGATAGAGTCTGTCATCAGAAGTATGTTGAGGAGAGGAGGTTAGTCGAACAATTAAACAGCCTATTTAAGACGACCGCGCTTAGTGAAGAATGGAGAGATAACTTTCTGAAGCAATGGGAATATGATTTTAAGGAGGCGTCCACCAAAATAAATAGCTCGACAGCAAATCTTAAAGCCGAGTTAAAATCAATAGACGAAAAGACAAAGCGACTTTTGGACGCCTATCTGGAACAGACTATTAGCCATGAAGAATATACCGAGGTTAAACAAAAAATCATCAACCAGAAAGTTGAGATCAATGAGGAACTACAGAAAGTTGGAAATAGAGGAAATAATCGGCTCGAACTCTTCAGACAATGGATTTTTGACGCTTATTCAGGCAATTCGGTGGCTCTAAGCGGAAATTTAGAAGAGAAGCGTAGCTTCTTGCGAAAGATTGGCTCGGACTTCCCTATCGTCGGGCAAAAGCCCGCCATTCTATTAGCTGAACCGTGGAATTTGATTGTGGAAAAAACGCGATTTTCGGATTGGAGCGGGTAAACGGAATCGAACCGTCATCCTTAGCTTGGAAGGCTAATATAATAACCATTATACGATACCCGCATGTATTTATCCCACCTAGTGGTAGGTCGTGTGCTTCCACCAGAGGCGGACAGGAGCACACGACTATTGTCCTCTACTAGTAGAGGACCTACCCCTTCGGGGCCCACTGAAACTTCTTCATATCCACCCACCACATCTCATTCTTGCGAATTACTTTGATACCTTCTTTTTTCAAAAGAGCCGCCTGGAAATCAGCTGTATGCGTTTCGCAGGTCGTGGTGATGAAGCCTTTACTATTAATCACTCGATGCCACGGTAGGGCAGTGTCATTGTCCATCGTATGAAGTGCCCAGCCGACAGCGCGAGCGCCACGTGGTGAGTCGATCATAGCCGCTATCTGGCCATAGGAAGCCACACATCCACGTGGGATCTGTCGCGTAACATTATAAACTTTTTGATAGAACGTCATGATACTGGTCGGGGATGCCGGACTCGAACCGGCGGCCTCCTGCTCCCAAAGCAGGCGCGCTAGCCAACTGCGCCAATCCCCGAATATTAACAAGAGATTTATGAAACTTTACTGGTGCCGAGAGGCACCTGCCTGCCGGCAGGCAGGGAATCGTCCGCCCAAGGCGGATCCGCCGTGGGCGGGAAAAGAATCTGAGTTTATCAAGAAATGCCCACTGGTGGCGAGCGGCAGACTTGAAATGCCCACGCCAGGCTCTTCAGGCCTTCGCTCTACCACTGAGCTACCTCGGCAAAGGCCAGAGGGAATATCATGATATTACATATTTCGACGCAAGGCTCTTCAGGCCTTCGCTCTACCACTGAGCTACCTCGGCTCTCAAAAAAGTAACATAAATGAAATGGTGGGCGCGGATGGACTCGAACCATCGACCTCGTCATTATCAGTGACGCGCTCTAACCACCTGAGCTACGCGCCCATTTCAAAATTTGGCATTTAAAATTGTTAAAGATACGGCGGTGATAGTAACAAATAAGCTCGTTCTTGGCAAGTATGAGAATGGGTAATTGTGGCACCTCACCTGATCTAGTATTGGGTCGTAAATAATTGTGTCCAATAGAGTATTGCTTCAAAATTACAGGCGTGTTATATCCAAAGTATTATTAAGGGTGATTTAGCCCTGATACGAAGTTCTTTAGCCAGAAGGTTGCCTCAAGCCTTAACCGCAGGAGGTTGGACATGACCCAGTTGTTGCTAGCTTTGGCGATGACGATGTCGTCGCGAGAAGTCCGTCCGCCGGTTCGATGGATACCACCGCCTAAACCAGTGATGACGCTAAGCGAGGTCGTCGTGCGGGGAAAGCCCTTCCGTCACAATCGAGTATCCGATTGCTGTTCGTGTATCACAGTACAGTCTGGCTGGTTTGACACTTGGTCGGTATCCGGTGGATCATCTGCTGGAGTTGAACTCAAGTCTTGGGTTACGGGCAAGTAGTACTTCGGCCGTCGAGCACAGCTCGACGGCCGTATTTTTATAAAATAAAAAACCAGCC
>CAZPQR010000017.1:0-13650 GCA_964588865.1 uncultured Gammaproteobacteria bacterium | reverse complement strand
GATCCGGAGTCCGGAACCCGGATAGCGGATCCCGCTCTTCCTCCTCTTCCCGAGCCCCGAGTCCCTATTCAAGATACTTCACCCGATTCTGCTTATGCTCTTCCAAATCCTTGGCATAGTGCACTCCTCCATCTTTATCCGTCAAGAAATAGTAATAAGGATTGGGTGTGGGATAGAGCGCCGCTTGTATACTCTCTAGTCCCGGATTGCTGATCGGACCAGGTGGCAGGCCTTTGTATTTGTAAGTATTGTAGAGAGAATTAATTTTCAAATCATCGAGACTCGGTCGTGTCGTGCCCTTACCCGTGACGAAATTGATAGTAGCGTCTGACTGCAGACCAATATTAGCTTTGATACGTTTCCAAAAAATATCAGCAATCATCTTCTTGTCAGCGTGCTGCGGAACTTCTTTCTCCAAAATAGAAGCCATGGTAATAATCTGATACAAGCTGTGACCCGAGTGTCTGATATCCTCGATCATAGCCGGAGTGATCTTGGCTTCGAAATTCTCCAATTGCTTATCGATAATAGTTGTCACCTTGGTAGACTGCGTCACAGCGTAGGTATCCGGGAACAGGAAGCCTTCCAAGCTAGCGTTATCAGGGATCGCTTGTGTCAGCGGATAATCATCACGCCAGGTAGCAGATGAGGCCGTTAACTGCAAATATTCCTGGCTGTTAAATCCTTGACGCTGCAGATAGTCAGCACTATCCTGACGACTCCAGCCTTCGATGAACGTTACTTTGTCATTCTGTGTTACCGTGCCACGAATGAGAGCAGATGTAATTTGAGGAATATTCATGCTACGAGAAAGCTTATACCTTCCAGCAATGACTTTATTCTCTGATTTGATAGCCCAGATATAGGTTTCAAATACGAATGAGCTGTGAATAAGTCCTGCGCGTCGCAAATTGGCGCTAATGAGATTGACTCCCTGACCGGATTCTACGGTGAAACCAATATCTCGCGCCGCTGAAGCCGCTGGTCGCACCAATTCCCAACCAAACCACAACGCTCCTGCAATCAGCAGAAGCAATAGGACGATTGCCGCTGTTTTTATCGCGCGAAGCATAGCAGCACAACACCCAAAATTATCGTGTATAGCGAGAATATCCACAGGCGGTCACGTTTCAGAACCAGCTCCAAACCCATGAGCGACAGATAACCGACAATTATAGTGACGATAAATCCTACCCAATAGATGGGCTGTATTTGTAGATGTCTGATTTCAAATAAGAAAGCTCCTGCAATCGCTGGTATCGCGGCCAAGAACGTGAAGCGGAAAGCTTCTTCTTTCTTCAAACCCAAAGTCAATCCCCAACCCAACATTGAGCCGCTGCGTGACAAACCAGGCAACACCGCCGCCCCTTGAGCCAGACCGAGGAATATCGTTTTGCCCCAGGTCAAAGAGCTAGCCTTAGCGCGGATAAATTTGTGCATTCCCACGAAAATACCGGTAACAATGAAAAATACAGCCGCGATCCGGACTGTCTGCAGTTGCTCCATGTAAGGATTGATCAAGAGTGCAATAGCAACGGTAAAGAAGGTAGCTACAATGATGCGACCGATAAGATTACGATCAGCCACTTCACTCGGCCGACCCAGAGCGCGGAACAGACGCACAATATCAGTACGGAAATAGACTAGGATAACGATCAGACTGCCTAGATGTAAGAACACATCAAAAGCCAAATTCTCTGGCACTCCCAGCCAAGCATGAGCTAGTACTAAATGTCCGTCACTCGATATCGGCAGCCACTCGGTTATACCCTGGACAATACCGAGAATGGCGTATTGAAAAAATGGTGTCATGTAAATATGTTATACTTAAATAGCTTACCAATTATACCTAACCTTAACCTATGCGTCTATTACTAGTGCCTTTCGGGGTCATGGTCGTTGTCCAACTCGCTAAGCTCCTGTTGGAGTTTTTCCGCGGTAATTTCTCTTGGGAACATTTGAATGAATACGGCGGTATGCCCTCGGCTCACTCTGCCTTGGCCGCTTCATTAGTCACACTCCTCTACCTGGAGCAAGGATTAGGCGATGCTGCCTTGGCCGTAGCTTTCGTCCTCTTCATCGTCATTATCCGCGACGCCAGCGGTTTCCGTCGCCAGCTCGGAGTACATGCTCGTATGATTAACCGTTTGGTCAAAGAGTTACCCGACGCTGAAGAATACAAATATCCGGTGCTAACAGAGCGCTTGGGACATACACCGGCACAAGTTATTGTCGGGACTATTGTAGGTATTTTATTGACCTATTGCGTGGTGTATTTCTGGCCGGGGATATAGCCGGTACTCGGAGCTCGCCTGTCCGACTCGACGCGTCTTCGCGGTCGGGCGGGTCACTTGGTGCTCGGAAATCGGTATCCGGAACCCGGAGTCCGGATCACGGATAGCCCCTTCTTACTTCTGACATCTCGGACAATAGTGTGTCCCGCGACCAACAAGACGAATCTTAGTGATTCGTTCTTTTTTGCATTTTTTACATACTTCACCCTTACGACCATAAACCATTAACAATTTACTGAAATTACCCGGCACGCCTTGCACCTGCACGTAATTATTGAAGCTCGTACCGCCGTGTTTGATTGACTTACGCAAGACCTTACGAATATTAGCCAATAAAGCCAAACGCTCGTGAGGCTTCAAGCTCTTAATTGTCCTGTCCGGCCTGATGCCTGTAAGGAAACAAGCTTCGTCGGCGTAAATATTCCCAATGCCAGCGATCACCGTCTGATCCAACAAGAGTTTCTTGATTAGCCATTTCTCCCGATGACGGAGCAGATCTAACCACAAGGTTGTGGTCAACGACCGCTCTAATGGCTCCGGTCCATAATCGGCAATAATCGTTGGTAAATCTTCTGGCTGTATCAAGCGCCAATAACCAAAGCGGCGAACGTCATTGAAATATAAAGAAGAACCATCGACGAAATGCACGATGATATGGGTGAAGCGGTTGGGAACTTCGGTGACATTATCAATTGGATGACCGCCAACGATTAATTTACCTTTCTCAGGACGATACACCAGCTGTCCGGTCATCTTGAGATGAATCAAGAGTATAGTGTGGTTAGAAAGATGAGCAATCAACAATTTACCTCGTCGCTCTAACGAGGTTATCGAATGTCCAGCTAGCAACGACCCAAGTCCTTTGGGTTTGACGATAGTCGGCACCAGAACCTGCACCTTATCAATACGCTTATGGCAGATTGCCTGCAAACCACGACGAATAGTTTCTACTTCAGGTAATTCGGGCATAACATGGGGAAATAATCTACGGTACCCGCTACCCGCGATCCGAGCGGATCCCAGGTAGCGGATCCCTATATTAGGGCTACTCCCGTCATCTCCGTCGGCTTCTTGAGTCCCAATATCTTAACGACTGTCGGGCCGACATCAGATAATACTCCTGATGAGACCATACTAGACAGATCAGTGCCTGTCACTCCTCCAGCAACGTTCTTACCTTCCCATTGACGTCCGATGAAGATACAAGGCACTGGTGTGTTGCTGTGTTCTTTGTCAATCTCACCAGTTTGTAAATTAAATAAACCTTCGGCATTACCATGATCAGCCGTTACGATAACTGCGCCATCATAGGACAAAACAACATCAACGATCTTACCGATACAATCATCGGTTATCTCACAGGCTTCGATCGTGGCTTGCAAATTTCCGGTATGCGCCACCATATCAGGATTAGCGAAATTAATGACAATGAAATCGTATTTAACTTCGCGTATCTCTTGTATCACACGGTTGGTGATCTCCCGCGCGCTCATGGCTGGCTTCTGATCGTAAGACGATACTTTGAGCGACGGTATCAAGACATGATCTTCTCCGGGGAAAGTCTTCTCCTGTCCACCGTTGAAAAAATAAGTCACGTGAGCATATTTCTCGGTTTCGGCAATATGTAATTGTTTCAAGCCAGCATCGCTCACCACTTTGGCTACTGGGGTATCTACTTTCTCCGGCGGGAAAGCAACTTGGACGGGTAAATCTTTCTCATATTCCGTCATCGTGACATAGACGATATCACGCATATAGGTGCGAGTAAATTTATCAAATCCCGGCAGGACGAAGGCCTTGGTAATCTGTCGCACTCGATCAGCACGGAAATTGAAACAAATGATAGCATCACCGTCCTCTATCTTGGCTACTGGAGCACCCTTTTCGGTAATCACGGTTGGTTCTAACTGTTCATCAAATACTTGCTTAGCATACGAAGCTTCGATCGCTGCCAAAGGATCTTCAGCCTGAATAGCTGACTTACCATTGACCATCGCCTCATAGGCTTGCGCTACCCGCTCCCAATGATTATCTCGATCCATGGCGTAGAATCGTCCTGACAAAGTGGCGATCTTACCAACGCCGATTTGCTTAATCTTGTCTTTCAATTTGGCGATGAAGTTACTGCCACTGTTATAAGGCGTATCGCGTCCATCGAGGAAGGCGTGAATATAAACTTGATCAATCTTCTGCTCGGCCGCTAATTCTAACAACGCATATAAATGTTCGTTGAAACTATGCACTCCACCAGAACTTACCAATCCAATCAGATGCAACTTCTTCTTATTGGTCTTGACCTGATTGCAGGCAGCGAGGAAAGCTTGGTTAGAGAAGAAAGATTTATCGAAAATAGCGCGAGTAATCCGCGGCAAACTCTGATACAAGATACGACCAGATCCGACACTCAAATGTCCTACTTCCGAATTACCCATTTCACCCCAAGCCAAACCGACTGATTCTCCTCCGGCTTGCAGTGACATAGTAGGATACTTATTCATATAAGCATCCATGTTGGGCGTTTTGGCTAAGGAGATCGCATTGGCACGGGATGGAGGCGCTATGCCCCAGCCGTCCAAAATAATCAGTACCAATGGTTTGGGTCGTGGTGTAGCTTCCATATTAGTGTGTGATCAAAGTTTTGCCGGTCATATCATGCGGTTTCTCCAGCTGCAACAATTCCAAAATTGTCGGGGCAATATCACCCAAGATACCATTCTTGCGTAATTTAAGTTTGGGGCCTGATTTGACCACGATGAATGGCACGGGATTAGTCGAATGCTCTGTCTCCGGCTCGCCGGTCTTGGGATCGATGACAGTTTCGGCATTGCCATGATCAGCAGTAATGATACAGATACCGTCTTTGGCCAGAACAGCTTTGGTGATTTTGCCCAAGGCATCATCGGTATACTCGCAAGCTTTGACGGTGGCCCAGAATTTACCACTGTGAGCTATCATGTCTGCATTGGCGATATTCATAACGATGAAATCAAACTCTCGCTTCTGAATAGCCGTTACCACTCGAGCTGTCGTCTTGTCCAGACTCATCAAGGGTTCATCTTCGTAATGCTTCAGATTGGGTGAGGGGATCATCTCGCGCACTTCTCCATCTACCGGATGATCATAGCCGCCGTTGAAGAAATACGTCACATGAGCGAACTTCTCACTTTCGGCAATTGCCAACTGCCTATAGCCGGGCAAGGACATCGGCAAGGTCTCCACAATCTCGCGACTGGGATAGGCTGTCATCAATTTGGGCATGTCAGGACCAAAATCAGTCATAGCCACAAGGAAGAGATTCTTGGGTTTGGCTGTTGGCTTGAAGGAGCCTTTGTTGGCCTGATAGAAATCGGTTTGCGCGAAGGGCTTGCACATCTGTCGGGCTCGATCGGATCGTAAGTTGAAAAATATTACCGCGTCATTATTCTTGATCAGTCCTTTAGGCTTACCGGCCTCGTCAACGATAATGGTCGGTTTGATAAACTCATCGCTTTCGCCGCGAGCATAGGCATGCAACACCGCTTCTTCGGCTGTCTTCTCTTTCAACCCCTTGCCCGAAACCATAGCATCGAACGCTAATTGGGTACGTGACCATTCTTTCTTGCGATCCATACCATAGAAACGACCCATGACCGTAGCTACTGTGGCATACGAATTGAATACGCCGTGAAACGATTTAAACAATTTCTGTGCGTAATACGGTGGAGCATCGCGACCATCAGTGAATAAATGCAAATACACATTACGTACTTTCTTGCGGTTAAACAAGGTGATCAAGGAAATCAAATGATCAGGGTCAGAATGGGCACTCTGATTACCAGTAATCATACCCACTAGATGAACATCAGAATTATATTTCTGCACATGAGCCAGAGCTCCCATGAAAGCTGGATTACGGAAAAAAGTGCCATTATTGATACTTTTGGAAATTACCACTGCATCCTGCTCCACGACACGACCAGCACCGATATTCATGTGTCCGGCCTCGGAATTACCTTCCTGTCCCATGGGCAATCCGACTGATTTGGAAGCGGCTTTCAAGGTAGTATAGGAATACTTCTTCACCAGCTGCTTGTAGTGAGGCAATTTGGCAGTGGTAATAGCGTTACCTTTGGCGGCGGGGCCAATACCCCAACCATCCATGATTACCAAGACACATAATTTTTTATCGTTGGATGCCATAAAGTTCTTGTTCGATGGCTAACAGTCGATTATATTTGGCCGAACGCTCACCGCGCGCTACTGAGCCTGTTTTGATAAATTCTGATCCCACACCGACTGCGAGGTCAGCAATGAAGCTATCGATAGTCTCGCCGCTGCGATGTGATACTGCCGTCTGATAACCATGCTTCTTGGCTAGTGTAATACAGTCTAAGGTCTCACTCAAGGTACCGATCTGATTGGGCTTGATCAGTATCGCGTTGGCAACGCCCATGTCTATTCCTTTCTGTAATCGTGTCACGTTGGTTGTAAATAGATCATCACCAATCAGTTGTAACTGCGGAAATTTCTGTTTCACCAGTTTGGTCAGTAGTTGCCAGCTGGTCCAATCTTCTTCGGCTAGTGGATCTTCGATAGCAGCCATGGGATAGGTGTGTAACAGATCCATCACATAATCGATCCATTCATCACGCGTAAATTCACTATCTTCTAATTTCAAACTGTAGGTTGCTTTGTCGACATTATAAAATACCGAAGCGCCCGCATCCATTCCCAGATAACAATCATGCCCAGCACGATAGCCAGCCGCATCGATCGATTGGAGTAAATAATCGAAGGCTTGCTTGTGACTATCGAGATCAGGCGCATAGCCACCTTCATTACCCAGATCAGTATCACGGCCTGCTTGGCGTAAGTTCGTGCCAAGATGCTGGAAAATCTCACTACCGCAACGCAGTCGATCATGGAAGCTCGTCTGTTGCTTGGGGATGACCCAGAACTCTTGAATATTGAGATTGGTACTAGCGTGCAGTCCTCCGTTAATCACATTCATCAGCGGGATCGGCAAAACAAAATGTTGATTGCCGATCAAATCACCGATATAACGATACAAAGGCAAAGCTAATGATTTGCTGGCAGTGCGAGCGCAGGCCAGCGAAACACCCAAGATAGCATTGGCGCCGAGACGAGACTTATTGGGCGTACCATCAAGCTGGCGCATCAAGTCATCGATCTTCTTCTGTTCTGTCACCCGCACACCTTGTAGCGCCTGATTGATTTCCGTCTCTACATGGTGACACGCACGAAGCACTCCCTTACCGTCATAACGCTTAGGATCATTATCACGCAACTCTAGAGCTTCGGCGCTGCCCGTAGACGCACCAGAGGGTACCGAAGCTCGCGCCCCGATACCGCTCTGTAACTCTACAGTAACTTCAATAGTTGGATTGCCGCGCGAATCCAGAATCTCACTGGCAGTGACGCGCTTAATGGTGTCCGGCATGCCGGTTTTACTGCTTGATTTCGTAATTTAGACTGACTTGAACGTAGATCTCATTGCTACCAACAGCAATGGTTGGAGCTGGCACCGAAGCAGCGCCACCCATTCCCATACCACCTTTGTCAGCGTACATTGGCTGTGGATAGGGTTGGGTATTTTCGGAATAGTTCATCAGACGACCCAGTCGGAAGCCAGCATTCTTGGCAATGGATTGGGCGTTGGCTTTGGCCTGTTTGAGAGCGATAGCACGAGCTTCGTCTAAATATTTCTGCTGATTATCGACGACGAAATTGAGTCCACCGACTTGATTCAAACTTTGTTCACCGGCCAACTGGATGAGACGTTGCGCTTTGGAAGTGTCGCGCAAAGTAACTTCTACATTCTGATTGACGGTGAAACCGCGAGGAACTTGTTTGCCATCGACGTAGTTATATTCAGGATAGATATTGAAATTGGCAGTCTTAATATCTTTGTCATCAACACCTTCTTTCTTGACCGCTGCGATGAAGGCATTCATTTTGTCAGTGTTATCTTTCTGTGCCTCGGCTGTCGTCGGCTTGGTCACGGTGTAACCGAAGCTAATCTTGGCCACATCAGGCACAGCTTGCACCTTACCTTCACCACTGACGAAGATGGTTGGTTGATAATCAGGTGACTTACCGACAAACTGCAATTCACGCAATTTGACGAAACCACCCATGAGTAAGAAGAAGGCAGCAGTGACGATAAGTAACGTTTTCTGCCAGGCTGTCAGTTGGTTCATAGAATTTTGTTAATAGTTATTAGTAATTAGTTATTTGGGGGGATAACCGGGATCCGATGTCCGGAGTCCGCTACCCGGGATCCGCCCGGGATCCGGATTGCGGATACCCTCTTCTATCCCTTCTTCAACACATTCAACGCTGGCCAATCATTACGCTCCAGTAGACTCAACATGGCTCCTCCACCGGTAGAAACGAAGTGCAAACTATCTTCCAAGCGTGACTGTAATACTGCTTTGACCGTTTCACCGCCACCGACATAGGCTTGCGCCCGTGACAGTGATAATACTTGTATCAGCTCCCGTGTACTGGCACCATACCGCGGATCTTCGAATAAACCCAAAGGTCCATTCCAGATTACGGTCTTGGCGTGTCGCAATACTTTGGCGTACCACTCAACCGTGTCAGGACCGATATCATAGATACTCTCGTTACTACGTACTTGGGAAACAGCTGTCAGACGACTCTTGGCAGTTAGTGAAGTAGCTACGCGGACATCGATCGGCACCTTGAGCTTATTGCTGTAGATATATTGCCGTAGTAACTTGGCATCTTTATCAACCAGTGACGTACCGACTTCGACATCGCGTGCCTGCAAGACATTATTGGCCAAAGCGCCACCAAGAAGGATGAAATCAGCCTTGGTTAAGAGCACTTTGAGCAGTCCTAACTTGGTACTAATCTTGGATCCGCCCAAAACTACGACTAGAGGCCTTTTACTGCGGGATACTACATTATACAGCGCTTTGACTTCATATTCAAGCAAAAATCCAGCATACGATGGTAGTAGTTTGGCTACACCGACAGTTGAGGCGTGTGTGCGCTGAATAACACCGAAAGCGTCATTAACATAGATGTCTGCCAAAGCCGCCAATGTCTTGGCAAATTGGGGATCATTCTTCTCCTCCCCCGGATACCATCGAATATTCTCTAGAGCAACAATCTGACCTTCTTCTAACTTCTTACTCCTCGCTTCCAGCTTGGATGGATGTTCTGTCCAGAGTGTAATCGGACGCCCTACCATCTGGCTGAACTTACGGATAATTGGTCGTAAGCTAGTAGTCATAACTTTCTTGCCGTCCGGACGACCAAAATGCGAGACAATAATGACCTTAGCACCGTGCTCGGCCAAATGTTCCACCGTATGAATCGAAGCACGTAATTTCCACAAATCAGAGGATTCAAGATGACCGCCGATAACCGGAGCATTAAGATCGAGACGAATCAATACTCGCTGTCCACGGACTGATCGGATATCTTTGAGCGTACGTAATTTCATTAGTTTACCAGATCAACGTAAGTAATAGCCTTATCGGATAACAGATTACACAGATGACTGTAGGATGTTTCACCCATCAGATAATCGAAGAGCCAAGAATCGGGATACAAAGTTATCCCTTGATCAGCATACTGTTGTATTTGCTCGGCTGTCGGCTGCTGCTGGAAACTGACGAGCACTTTGAGCTGATCAGCACTGGTTAACTTAACTTGTCGTAAGCGATCACTGGCCTTGTCAGTGTTACAACCCAATGTATCACCAATATGAGCCTGCTGTGACGGCTTGAGACTGGCAGGATAGAAATGACTAGCCAAACCAACAATCACTAGTATTAACAGCAAGAACGTGAACGACTGATGCTGAATCACAGAGACAAAAAAACGCCCAACCCTCTGCCGAGAGCTAACGTTAAGAGAATTAGCCTTGATCTTGTCGCTACGGGAACTCATACTTGGTTATTATACCAAGTTTGCTTCGCTCTGACTAGCGCAAGGCAACGAAATAAATGCGGAAAGCTTCAGCTCCCAGACTATCACGAATTATTTGCTTCGGCGCCAAACCTTGCGCCTCGAAACTAGCTTGAATGCCAGACATCAACTGATCATAATCAGCACCTTTGTCATCAATCGGGCTATGCTGCTGTGCTATCACCACCCACACACCTGTGGCGCCCGCTTCTTGCAAGTAAGCCATCATCGAATTCTGGCCACTGACACGCATAGATTCGATCAGGTCAGTCGGATAGATGATCGGCACGTTGTAATAATGTTGGTAACGAAACACATACCACATGCGCTCATTCCAGTCAGCTCGCTCATCATAGATAATTACTGCGCGGCCATTGATCGAAGTTCCAGTCACCTCTGGCGTCAAGCGTGTCACATGGCGCATCGGCGGCAAGGAACCGTAGGCGTTAGCCTTCAAATAAGCATCAAGCGCATAGTACCCTCGTTCATTCCAACGAACCGAAGAATAGGTAAGATTAGCTTGGCCCACCGGACGAGCCAATAGATTGGTATTGATAGCAAAGAATAATTCCAGCAGGCAGAGCAGCACGATAAGTGAATACCAGAGCTTCTGACGTCCCAGCGCCAGTAGCCTTCCAGCACCCAAAGCCATAATGAGCATCATATACGGTATGGTGATGGTCCAGAAGCGCGGCGCTACGCCAGCGAAGAGGAACATAATGGCGATAAGACTCCAATGAATCAGTGCCAATTTGTCGAGGTCAGAGGCCTTATGTCGTATCCAGTCGAAAACCAGTGCAAGCAAGCTGACCATGAAAGCTAGTGTAAAAGGTAGCGAACTCGACTGAATCATCACTTGCCAGATGGATACTAGATTACTGCCGGCTTGAGTATTTACTCCTCGCTTGAGAATCTCATAGTCTGCTGGGTGCATACCCACCATTGATGACAGAGCAGCATCGAAATGCCCCCGCGTAGCCAATAAGAAACTATTGTAAATAATAATCGGAGTCAAAGTGATCACCATGACAAGCAATGGCTTCCACCAATGCCGAGGATGTAGTAATTCTCGTCGTACCAAAAGTAAATACCAGAATGCTGCTGGCAGCAAATAAATGGAAGTGTATTTGGCCAATAAAGACAAACCAATCATCAGTCCGAGAAGCAGATAATCTCGCTGTGCACCGCTGCGACCAAGTCGCACTAGATACAGACCAGCTAACGTTAAAAACAGGATCTGGATACCTTCGAGAAATCCCGTCCGACCAATCCACAGACTATAGGATGAGACTGTGAAGAAAAGTAGCACTAACTGTGCTACTCGTACACTCTGCTTCTTACCAATATAATACAGCACCATTCCAGCAGCGGTCATAGCCAAGGCGTAAGCAGCGTGCATAGCCAACGCTCCCTGACCCCAGAGCTGACTCATGATCCATTGAATGGCGAAAACCAACGGCGGATGATCATGAAATGACAGATTCCCCCACCACGGTATCGATCCATACCAGATGATCGGCGTAGTCTGACCTTTGCCAGTAAGGAAATCAAACCAACCTACCGCACGGAAGGTGTTGGTGGCGTTATCGAAAGCAACTTCAGTGATGGCGAGGTTCCAGAAGCGTAAGATCAGGCCTACAACCACAAGAATTCCTAGGGGGAGGAATTCTGAGGATTGAATATTTTTTTTGATAGAAATCACAAGTTATGCTTTTGAACCAAAAACTAGAGGCAAGGCGGTCAATCAATACATGGTATGCCTTAAACTGCCTCAAAGTTATCCTTGACTTTCGCAAACCAGCTCATACCTTCTTCGTTTAATAATTGTTCCGCAACCTGAATTCCAACTTTGGATGCGACTAACACTTCAAACACACCTACTATCGGTAAGTTTTGAACATCGGGAATATCTGAATCCATCATTTGATTTATAAAGTCAAACGATCTTTTAATTACTGGGTCTTCAATCGAAGATGATTTAATCTTATCTAACAGAAAGTCCCCGAATTCATCAAAAACTATTGTCGGTGAGTTTAATTCATCAGGATCAAAATCACGCCGTGTTTTGATTTCTGGAATATTTCTTAGCAATTCCTGGACAGCAATTTCGTAAGTTATTTTCATTTGATTGTCAATAGTTACATTTCTATTGCGATCAGCTATGGTAAGACTACTGAGTCAGTAGATGTTACGTCAATAAACTTATACAGACTAAGAACCTTCATACTTAATTAAGTGATTCGCCTCGGGCCATTAGCCATTTAATTATATCGTCCTTCGAGGAATACTTAAAATCGACTCCTCTCTCAATACTATCCTTAATCATTTCTACGACTTTATCGAAGGTATAGTAATCCTGAATAAAACTTAATCCATCATCTGTTAATGTTAGTTCGTGACAATTTACTTCATACAATCGATCAACCAATTTTGAATCACCGATAAAATCGGAGCAATAAATTTTTACGTTATCCCCGAAACTTTGGATTGCTAATGGTCTATTTTTGTATTTATCAACGATATCATTATTGATCATATATTATTTATTGATTGCTAGTTAACTTACTAATTAGATTTACAAGGTGGGCTAATTTACCGGGATCGGTTACTTTATAGAATGATGATATCGCGCCATCCTTATTTAAGATACCAATGATGTTAGTTTCAGTATTATAGAAGACTTGTTGCGCTCCTTCAAACCATGTATTCGTGTAAGATTTATTTGTGATAAAATCATTTGCCATCTGATAATACTGTTTAACATTCTTCGCACCGAGCTCATCTCCGTGATTCTCAAAGTGTGTAATCAAACTCTTTATGCTATCACCAACACTTCCAGGACTCCACCCTCGTCCAGACTCGAGTATTTTTTGCACCTTGTCTACTTGACTACAAAACGCAATACATGAAGTCCCAATTCCTCCAAAGTATTGAGCACTCAACGTCGTCAGCCCTGCAGCGGCTCCGTACGCTATGCCACCAGAGGCGACACCAACAATCACGCCAGTAGCCACAGGGTGATCCATAGCATTCTTCCAGACACTACTGGTTTCATACATATTTTGAGCAGCCTGACCAAGTTCTACCTGAAAATCTGCTGCCGACTGCTTGCCTGTCATAGCTTCCCAAAACCATCTACCATCTGGGTCTACTAAGATAATAGGGTTATTTCTTGAGTAAGCGTAACTATTCAATGATTGAGGGTCTGACAGCAGTTGATGAAGTTTTAGCCCAGTTTTCTCTTGTACTCTCTGATCACTAGCGATTTGAAGCATCATAGGATCGACACTATCAAATTTACCCACCCTATTATCATAGTATCTCGCTCCAAAATACTGCAAATTCGTCTCAGGATCTAGCTCTTTGCCAGTAAACTTATACTTATTGCCAATATCTTGGGTACTGGCAGTGG
>CAZPQR010000016.1:5199-13680 GCA_964588865.1 uncultured Gammaproteobacteria bacterium | reverse complement strand
CGACTAACTGTGGCTACTTTGAGACCAGTATCAATCATGATGCCAAGCAAAGCTTGATCCCGTAGACGAATCATCTCTGGATCAGCCGTAGATTTGCTTGGTGCCGTTAGCAAAACTTGTAATTCAGCTTTGGTAGGAGTCAGGCGATGGTCAGGTCGGTAGGTTGCTAGCTTAATCTTCTTGTCCGTTCGGATAGTGACGGTATGCAGCTGAAGGTATTTGAGGAAATTACGCAGAGCGATGAGGTGATAATTGATGGTAGAGGAACTTAACTTCTTACCGCCGAAGTTACTAAGACGTAAATATTTCTTATATTCAGTTATCAGCGGGTTGGTGATACCTTGCGGTGACGTTAGCTTGGACCAACGTTGGAAACGACGCAGATATAATTCATAATTACGCGTCGTTTCTGGGGTTCGCTTCTTGACGTACTGCCAATGTTCGAGGAACGAAGCGATAAGTTGATTTAAGCTGTAAGCCATGGGTCTATTTTATGACACTGACGTCAAATTATCAAATCGATTAACCCATCTTGACGAATCGTAGTAGAGGAGTATCATGAATTTTCACCGCTCTTTGTACTAGCTTTCGGCCAGAAGAGACCTCAATCCTAGAAGAAGCACGCCCCACAGGGTACCCTGCTTTCATTAGTCAGGTTGCCAATCTAGGATCGCCTCTGCAGCTACCCCATTCGGTACTGAGAATCGTCCAACAGGACGAGTAACTACCACTTGGAGCTGCACAGCGTACGCTGAGAGTTCTCATGTTCGGCCGATTTAGCCCTCCCTACCTTTATTACGGTCGCAAGACTGTGATCCTGGTTCGGAGGGCTGCTTTTTTTCTATAATTTGCACCTGTTTAGGCGGATTGGGGTTTGTCCCGTTGGATAACTTCGTTTCCGACGGGGCAAATTGACAAATATCTCGAAATCTAGTAGTATCCAGACACTAATTAAGCGACCTGTACTGGGACTTCAGGCACCAAGAGCTAGTCCGGTTGTGATACCGGCGACGCTTGCCAAGCACTCGGCCAGGCCATAACAACATCATAATGTTAAGTAAGAAAAAGAAGGATCAAATTATTGCGGAATTCAAGACGCATAAGAACGATACCGGTTCAACCGAAGTTCAGATTGCTATCCTGACCGCAGAAATCAAGGAGCTGTCCAAGCACTTGAAGGATCACAAGAAAGATTTCTCTTCCAGACGCGGTTTGTTACGCAAAGTTTCACAACGACGTCGTTTGCTCCGCTATTTGGAGCGAGAGAATGAGAAAAGCTTCGACAAGATTATCAAGATTTTGAAACTCTCGATGCAGAAGAAAGAAAAGAACGATTTATCGGAAGAGTTGATTGTACCGGAAGTCGAAGAGACGGATGAAATAAAATAATGATACTAGTCCCTCTCCTGACCACTTGGCTTGAGAGGGACTTTTCGAAAAAAAGAATATGATAAAACACAAAGAACAACGAGTCGGAGTTTTCGTCGATGTACAGAACATGTATTATTCGGCCAAGAATCTTTTCCTAGCCAAAGTTAACTTCGGCAAAATTCTGGAAGAGGCCGTAGCAGGACGCAAATTAGTTCGTGCTCTGGCCTATGTCATCAAAGCGCCTAATTCGATCGAAGATAATTTCTTTACCGCTCTGGATAATCTCGGTTTTGAGATCAAGGCCAAAGAATTACAAGTCTATGCTGGCGGTAATAAGAAGGGTGACTGGGATGTCGGTTTGGTTATTGATGCTATCCGTATGTCACGCAATCTAGACGTCGTTGTCTTGGTTTCTGGTGATGGCGATTATATTCCAGCCGTTGAATATTTGCAGAATAATGGTGTGATGGTTGAGGGGATGGCCTTCGAAGAAACCGCTTCCACTAAGCTGATTGAGAAAGTTGATGACTTTACCAATCTGTCATCGAATAAGAGGAAGTTTTTGATAAAATACTAAAGAAGAAATTGGTTATTGGTTACTAGTTATTCGTGAAGAGAGTCTCTCGCAAATAACTAGTAACTAATAACTAGTAACTATTAATTGTTGACCCACAGACATATAGGCCCTTGTCCGCGTTGAGAACGCTTAGCGTTCCAAGTCGTGGTAGAAGAGTCTAGAGCCTGTAGGTCAACGCTTTGAAAGGATTGACCATGAGTCAAATCAAACAATTCACGACCCAGATTGCTGGTCGTGATATGACTGTTGAAGTAGGTAAGCTGGCGCCGCAAGCGCACGCTGCCTGTACCGTACGTTATGGCGATACGGTTATTTTGGCTACCGTCGTAGCTGCCAATCAACCACGAGAGGGTATTGATTATTTCCCTTTGATGGTCGATTTCGAAGAGCGTCTCTATGCCGCTGGTAAGATCAAAGGATCTCGTTTCATCAAACGTGAAGGTCGAGCTTCTGATGAAGCTGTGCTGACCGCTCGTTTGATCGATCGCAGTATCCGACCGCTGTTCCGAGAATCAACTCGCAAAGATGTTCAAGTGGTTCTGACCGCGCTCTGCGTCGACAATGTCAATGATTCTGATATTCCTGCCATCATGGCGACTTCTATCGCCTTAGCTATATCTCCAATCCCCTGGGGCGGACCGATCGCTGGTGTTCGCGTTGGTCGTATCAATGGCGAGTGGGTACTGAATGCTACGTTCGAAGCTCGTTTGAAATCAGATTTCGAATTGATGGTCACTGGTAATGCCGAAGGTATTATCATGATCGAAGCTGAAGGCAATCAGATCCCGGAAGCTGTGATGTATGAAGCTATCGAATTTGCTCATAAGCACATCAAGCAACAATTGAAATTTATCGAAGATGTGGTCAAACAAATCGGTCAACCGAAACGCGAAGAAGTTATCGACGCGGAGGCCAAAGCCTTGAACGATCTGGTAGAGAAGAAAGTCAAAGCTTTCTTGGCCAACAAAGATCTGACCCAACTTTTCGACGCGGATAAGAGCAAAATGAAAGCAGCTATCATGGCGGCCAAAGATGAACTTGATGCCATGCTCAAAGCCGACAGCGAAGTGTCCAAAGACGCCCGCGCCAAAGGCAACAGCTATTTCGACATTGCTCTTGAAGCCGCTGCACGTGATCTAGTATTGAAGCACAATCGTCGTGTCGATGGTCGTGGTATCGATGATATTCGATCCTTGTCAGCTGATGTATCACTCTTACCTCGTACACACGGCTCCGGACTATTCAACCGTGGTGAGACGCAAGTACTATCGATCGTTACCTTGGGTTCACCAGGAGATGAACAGTTATTAGACACGATGGAAGAGTCGGGCAAGAAGCGCTATATGCATCACTACAACTTCCCTGGCTTTGCTACTGGTGAAGTCAAACCGATCCGTACCCCCTCTCGTCGCGAAATTGGTCATGGTGCGCTGGCGGAGAAAGCGTTGGAAAAGGTTCTGCCTTCCAAAGAAGATTTCCCTTACACTATTCGCGTCGTCTCCGAAGTACTGGCTTCCAATGGATCGTCATCACAGGCTTCAATCTGTGGTTCGACCTTGGCCTTGATGGATGCCGGTGTTCCCATCACTGCTCCAGTGGCCGGTATCGCTATGGGTTTGGTCACTGATCCGGACGATCATAATAAATATCAGATCCTTACTGACATCCAAGGTATCGAAGATCATGCTGGTGATATGGATTTCAAAGTAGCCGGTACGACTGAAGGTATTACTGCTATTCAATTAGACATCAAGTTGGGTTTCATCACGTTGCAAGTGACCAAAGAAACTCTAGAACGTGCTCGCGCTGCTCGTATGAAAGTTTTGGATGTCATGAAAGCGGCTATCGCTGCTCCACGACCAGAATTATCACAATACGCTCCTCGTATTATCAGCTTGCGTATTGACCCAGAGAAGATCCGAGACGTCATCGGTTCTGGTGGTAAGATTATCAATCAGATTATCGATGAATGTGGTGTGCAGATTGATATCGAAGACGATGGTTTGGTGATGATCACGTCTACCAGTGCTGAAGGTGGGGACAAAGCCAAACAATGGGTCATTGATCTGACACGCGAAATCGAAATCGGTGAAATCGTCGAAGGTACTGTTACCAAGATCGTTACTGACAAGATGAATGGTAATGAGATTGGTGCCATTGTCGAATTCGGTCACGGACGCGATGGTATGGTACATATTTCTGAATTCTGTCATGAGCGCATCGCTCGTGTATCGGATATCGTCAAAGTCGGCGACACCCTCAAAGTCAAAGTCGTCGACGTTGATAAAGAGAAGGGTCGCACCTCGCTATCCGTTAAAGAGTTACTACCGTACGAACCACGCACAGGAGATGAAATGCAATCCTATCAGCGTAAACCGCGTTTCGACGGACCACGTAAACCTTTTTCACGACGTTAATATCTAATTATATTCAGCCAATGCTTGGGCTGCGTCTATCACGTACAACAACACTAACTTGGGTTAGTGTTGTTGTCGTTATTATTGCTGCTGTAGCATTGAGTTGGTACCTGACCAAGCGTCATTCTGATGATCCTTTGAGTTATGTCCCGAGTAACGCTTCGGCTGTCGTGGTATTACAGCCGCGTGTCATGGCGATTGAATCACTGACACCAGAATTACGACAGTTATTAGCTCAGTGGAATCAGTCATTGCCACAGTTCGATGATATCAGTACCGTTGTTTGGAGTTTCACTGAATCTACTGGGCAAGAACAGATGACTGTTATCTATCGTCATGACGTTCCCAAGTCGCTACGTACTGATCAGGTTGTCGCACTTCCCTTACAATCCCATAAGGAGTCGGCTCATTGGTTATCTCGACGTGTCGTGGCTTGGGGGCAGACTCGATCAGCAACTGAAGCGCCTTGGTTAGTTGGTCAAACGATCGATCAACCATTAACTATTGTCTGGCGGGAGCATTTACCAGCAGCGATAACAGACAAGCTCGCCTTACCCTCACAATTTCAGGCGTTGCTTGATGCTTCTGCTCGTGTGAAGAAGCTCGCAGCGGCATCTTGGCGCTCTGGATGGCGTCTGACGTGGACTGATGAAGCCGATAGTATCACTAGTACCACACCGGAGACCTTATTTATTCCCAGTGACTTTGCTTTGTTAGCTTTACTTGATGCTCATCAGTCCGATACAGTCTCGTGGTGGCAATCATTGGTCGAGGAGAGCGTGCGCGATATCAGCGGCTCATCGACATCGGCTATCTTGGAGCAGCTTCAAGCTCCGATTCTGCTGGGAAGTAATGGCTCGCAGTGGTTCATACGCTCATCTTCGGAGCAATTAGCCAGCGTAGGTCAAACTATTGCTTCATTCCAGCAACCGTTGATCAAGAAGCTAACCTTACCTGACGGATCAGCTTACCGTGAGCTGGTTCGATCACAGCAAGCGCCCCTGCATCAACAATTAGCCGGGCATGACGTCAGTTATTGGGGGCAGGTAGCCGAGAATCGGATCTATTATTGGTCACAAGCTGGTCAGAATATCTTGACCAATGACCTGAAACTAGCCCAAGGAGCCAATCAAGCGCCAGAAAGTCGCTCCGGAGCGCTCACTGACTGCCTCGGAGGAGTCTCGGGCACGATAACTAACCTTATTTGGCTAACTGATGACTCAATTGTCCCGCTTAAGCTGGCTGACAAGCAGCAATTACTAGTATTGGAGGTACGCACAGCCGGTAGAAGCACTAAAATTGCTTGTCTTGGCCAAAAATAGAGTAACTTGGGGATAAGTCGTTGACATTGTGGATAAGATGTTGAATTTCTAGCTGATTTCCCCAGCTTCTTTTTATTTCTGTCAACATTGTGTTGTAATGATTGCTAATGTTAGCCAATATAGACGGTTGATTGAATGTCAAATCTGTGCTATAATGTCTATGTGAAGCTTTAGAGGGGCTTTACATGCACATTGCAAACATCAGAATCTGTTCTCATTTTGAGTCTATCTAACAGGCTCACAACGTGAAACAAAAATAAAATTACAAAAAGGTCTATTTTCTCATCAGAGGAGATAAAACCATTGAATGGATTCCGATCATTTTCGTCAGTTAGAACGAAAACAACCTATGTCCTCTGGACGCTAATGTTGTACTTTGAGCCAACAGTGCTCGATATCAACTGATCCAAGGGATAAAGGCGCATCGCGTCTTTAAAGTAATTTAAATTTTCGAGACAATTGATGCGCCTTTTAAATTTGCTCAAAATATGTCATGACTGCTGGACAGCGGTCTTTTTTTAGGCTATTATTGCCCTATTCAAACAATTATATGACCTTAGAACCATCATTTATCGCTGAACAAAAAGCTAAGTTGGAAGAACGCCGCGAAGAGTTGATGCGAGAGCTCAATCAGGATGCTGTTCAGCATTCCGATACCGGTGACTTCAGTGCTCGTTTCCCAGATTATGGTGACAAAGAAGAAGACAATGCTGCCGAAGTAGAGGACTTCGAACGTAATCTGTCTATGGAAAAGAATTTAGAGGTCTCACTTTTTAACGTTGACAAAGCATTACGAAAAATCGAAGAGGGTACTTACGGTGTATGTGAGAAGTGTGGCAATCCCATCGATCCACAGCGACTAGAAGCTTTCCCGTCTGCTACGTCGTGTATGGATTGCAAACGCAAAGGAATATAGATGAAATATTCTTACGGTCTGTTGGTGCTGGTTATTTTGTTGGATCGTATTACTAAGCAATTGGTGTTAACATTTCAACCGTCAAACTTGTTTGACGGTTTTGTCGTTAGTGCTATCAATCCTGATCAAGCGTTTTCGTTAGCTTGGTCACCGTATCTGGTTTGGCCTCTGACTGCTGTATTGATAGCCTATTGTAGTTGGCAGGCGTGGTCGCTAGCATTATTGAGTCGGCGCGAATATTTGCCCTGGGCTTTGATCGTCGTTGGTGCTATCAGTAATGTCGTTGATCGTCTGTTATATGGCGGAGTGGTAGATTTTATTAATTTGAAACTGTGGCCCGTTTTCAATCTGGCTGATAGCTTGATTGTGATTGGAGTAATTTGTTTGCTAGCTCGAGAGTTGTTCAGCAATAAACGGACTAATATTAGTTAATATTATATGCGGATAGATGAACATATAAATAAAACAGTTTGTACTATCTATCTTGTCCGACACGGTGAGACAGAGTGGAATGTAAGCGGTACTGTTCAGGGTCAGTCAGAGTCAATACTAACACTGATTGGAGTTCAACAAGCGGGCGAGGTTGCTAAAAGATTTATGACAATTCAATTTGCTGCCATCTACTCTTCAGATTTACTCAGAGCTCATCGCACGGCAGAAATTATTAGGCATGATAGGCAGTTAGAAATTAGAACTTCCAAGTTATTAAGAGAGCGATCCTATGGAAGATTTGAGGGGGAAAGTGGCTCTGATTATCGACGGTTTGTTGATAGTCATTTGGAAAAGATTCAAAAGTTGAATCAAAAAGAAAAATGGGAATATAAGCTGGAGAACGATATTGAAAGTAATCACGAGCTAATTTCTAGGTTCATTACGTATTTACGGGAGATTGCTTTGGCTCATTTAGGCCAAACTGTATTAGTTGTGACTCACGGAGGTCCAATGCAATTACTTCTATTTCATTTAGGCTATCTTTCGGATGAAGAAATCAGCACCACTTTTTTGGATAATGGGGCTCATATTCAGATCGAAAGTGACGGTATAAATTTCGAAGTCAAGAATGTATTTGGTTTACGAGAAAAGCAAACAAAAGAATGAAGCCCTGAGCTTCATTCTTTTTTTGATGGATATTTATTGAATTGAATCGCCGCGTGTGAAGGTTGATAGATGATAACTATTGACGGTCATGATCTGTTTCACACTGTAGCCGCGTTTGGTCATGGCTTCTTGTGAAGCGAAAGGATGAATGGTGTTATCTTGCAATAGATAGACTACTGGGCTACCAGCTTCTTTGATCAGTTCAACGTTGTAGTAGGCTTTCAAATCTTCTGGTACGACGTAGACAACATCGTTCCATTGATTGCCGTAGGAATTGAATACGGCTTCGTTGGGAATGGCGATCTTCAGGCGTCGAGCTGTATCGACATAGTAGACAGTCGGATCGTTAGCAGTACGGATGAGCTTGGCAGGAGCGAAGCGTTGCAATTCTTGATCGCTGACGATCTCAATCTTGTTCCATTGATAACCGTAACGTTGGAAAGCGGTAGGGTTCATGATGGCGTGTAGTTTCACGCTCGCTGTTTTGATCTGTCCGGCTGGGCAGCTAAGCAGATTTTGTCCGGTGGTAACTACCAATTTCGGATCCGCGAAATAGAAGGTCATAGCGGTTCCGATAGGATAACGTTCTGCATAGTAGACATCGATACGATGACTGCCGGCTGATAGGTTAAGTGTCTTCTTGATCTCAGTAGCACGATGACGACCACCGTTATTCACTACTACTTGTCCATCGATCAATACCCAACTGTCATCATCTGAGGCCAAGACATAGGCATAGTTGCCACTGGCTGGCACATTGAGATTGCCGCTCCAATGAGC
>CAZPQR010000016.1:0-5099 GCA_964588865.1 uncultured Gammaproteobacteria bacterium | reverse complement strand
TTATCTTTGTTGGTACCGAAATAAACAGTACCAGAAGTTTCCTCATCGGTAGTCCATTGGAAGGTCACGGTATGAGCTGTAGTGTCGACTCGAGAAATATTAGTTTCAAATGTCGGAGCGATACTATCACCTACTTTGACAGTTTTGAAACTGCGGACAAAGGAAGTAGTTGCTTCAGTATTGATGTTGGCTTGAATCGTGAAGTAATACATTGTTTCACTCTTCAATCCCGACAATGACATCGTATATTCCGACAACGGCTTACCAGAAGTACTGGCGACGAAATCAAGTTGATCAGATTTAAGACCATAGCGGAGTTGTCCGTAGGCTGGTTTATTGGTATGCCAGGTAATATCAGTTTTGGCAGTTCCATTAGTGCCGACGAAATCAGTCTTGATAGTAATACGGTCGATGGTCAATGCGGTATCTGCCCGAGACACAGGAGCAGAAGCAAAATTACCGACCGTAATAGTCAGCGCAATGATGAAAGTAATAATTTTGGACATCAATGTATTCATGGTAATTAGATTAGTTCACCTTAAATTCACTTTATCTAAACTGAACTTAAGGTGAACCCGCTCATTTACGACCGTTAGGGCGTAATGAGCGGGGTGGAGCGTTAACCGGCACGTTCGGCGCGCAGCGCAGCGCTGATGGCATCCAGCAGCGGGGACAGGTCGTCCTTGCGAAAAGGGAGGTCCTTCGCAGCCTGCGCAATTGCATGATGTTGGACGCAGATTACGTGTAGGCGATGATTTGGACCTACAATTTCCGTAAGTGCGTACATCTGCGAGGGAATCGCTCTCTGGTGACAGTTCGGGGTGGCACACTGGAGGATTCTCTTATCCTTCTCCAGCGTCATCAGCTGAGCCTGTTGCTGGCTCAGAACCACTGATTCGGGTCCAGCTAGCAAATAGATCACTGATAGCTCCTTGGCTTGAGTTATATGACGTACGATTAATATATTATCTTACAATTTTATCAGTATTTTGTCAATATGAGATTGGGCCTATTTAAGCTATATTGGCTAATGTAAGCCATTATATAAACTTGCATTTTCTATTATTTAGGCTAAAATTAGCCCCAATTAAGCATTAAGAGATCTAACAGGGAGTCTCGTGGAAGCGGGATTTTTATGTTGGGTAAAATTTTAACGGTTGGGACTATTGGTCTAGATTGTTATCTAGTCGAGGTGGAGGCTGATATTATGCCGTCACCAATGGCTAAGTTCATCATGGTGGGACTAGCCGATACTATGGTGCAGGAGGCTCGGGAGCGGGTCAGGTCAGCTTGTGACGCTAGCGGGCTACGATTTCCGCGTAGCAAGGTCGTGACCAATCTGGCACCGGCTGATATTCGCAAAGAAGGTTCTTGGTTTGATTTACCGATCGCTATCAGCGTGTTGCTACACAAAGATTTACTGACCTTAAGTCAGGCAGATTTGCAAGCGGTATATCTCGGTGAGCTGTCTTTGACTGGTGAGGTCCGTCCAGTCAAAGGTGTTTTGAACATGGTGTGGAATATTCAACGATTAGGTTGTCGACGTGTCTATGTGCCTCTAGCTAATCTAGCAGAGGCGCAGCTGGTACCAGATATAGAGATAATTCCAGTGCGTACCTTGCGACAGCTGGCGCGGCATCTCAACAGCAAAGAAATAATTGCCACACCTCCGGTGACTGCTTCTGTCAGCTCTACAGTTACAGTCGCACCGGTGAGCTTCGATGATATCCGAGGACAAGATCAAGCCAAACGATTATTGGAGATCGCTGCTGCTGGCGGCCACAATGTTTTCTTCTCTGGTAGTCCTGGAGCCGGCAAGACACTTTTGGCCAAGAGCTTATTATCCATCATGCCTGATATGGGTTTGGATGAAGCGATGGAAGTGAGTCGTATCTATAGTTATGCTGGGTTATTGCCTAGTGATCAACCACTGATGCGTCAGCGGCCATTTCGTTCGCCTCATCATTCGTCATCACAAGTTTCTTTGGTCGGTGGCGGATCATGGCCCAAGCCAGGGGAGATCACGCTGGCGCATCGAGGAGTTCTGTTCTTAGACGAGTTGCCAGAATTTCCGCGACAGGTACTCGATGCACTGCGACAGCCGCTAGAAGAGAAATCAGTTCACATTGCGCGAGCGCATAGTGCTGTCAGTTTTCCGGCTGGCTTCATGCTGGTGGCAGCAGCTAATCCTTGCACGTGCGGTTACTATGGTAGTCAGGTGCGTGACTGCATCTGTCGGCCTTCGCAGGTATCACAATATCAGCGCCGGGTGTCAGGGCCGTTACTCGACCGTATCGATCTCTATCTGGATATTGCGCCAGTGCCGAGCGAGCAGTTGCTCGATACGCGCCGCGTCAGTGAGACGTCAGAAGTTGTCAAAGCTCGCGTTGCCCAAGCACGTGATCGGCAGATGACTCGCTACCAGGGCTTAGCCTTTAGTGTTAACGCCGATATAAGTAGTAGGCAGCTAGAGCGTTTCTGTCCCTTGGATACAGCTAGTCGCTCAATCATCGCCCAAGCGAGTAATTCGCTACAGTTATCGTCTCGCTCTATTCACAAAGTTATCAAAGTAGCGCGTACTATCGCTGATCTGGCAGGGCAGGATTCGATAGCTGCCGAGCACGTATTGGAGGCGTTGCAATATCGCCGTCAACAAACACAGTCTTGACATTATTTATAGCCTCTGGTAAGCCAAAAGTAGAGGAGTTCTTTACATCACTGGAGCTATTCTCTTTAGGCAAGAAGCCGGTAATTAGGTATTGGTTATTTGTTATTAGGGCGTTCTGATTAGCGTCCTCTTACCTGAAGAGAATAATCTAGACCATCTAATAACATTGAGACTCGGAACGTTATACGTTCTAAAGCTCACAAGGTCTTGGTAGCCGTCGAACTACCAATATTCTCCAAGGCTTTGAAGCTTATAGGAAACATTTATGTTTCGAGCTATCTCATCAGCCTTATCGTTCTTTCTGCTATTAGTGGTCTTACGAATGTTTGCTCCTCAGCTTTTCGATCTGACCATTCAAGTCATGACCCAGATACTGACACTTGTCAGTCATCAATTGGATTCTCTCGGGAATTCATCAGTCACGACAACTTCGTTTTGATCAGATCATGAGACCGTTCATCCAGCATGGACGGTTTTCTCTTTGGTAAATATGTTACAATATCTCTATGAGATGGTTTCAGAAAATTGATTCCCAGCACGCTGCCAATTTCCGTCGCGACATTGGCACAATTTTGTTGAGTATCCTGACAGCGGTTTTATTGGTGGAGACAGGAGCGATTCACCAATTAGTAAAGGCTTTCGACGGCTGGCAATTGGTCAGTAGTTTCTTGGCAGGCTTTTTCTTTAGTTCGATGTTCACTACGGCGCCTGCCATCGCCATATTGGGTGACTTATCACGGACCTATCCTATCTGGATGGTGGCTCTGGTAGGAGCCTTCGGTTCGGTGATCGCTGATTCGGTTATTTATCGTTTTGTCCGCGATGACCTGGATCAAGATATACTCTATATTTTCAATTTAACCCCGCATCGACGCTTGCGACATATTTTCAAAACTCGGATTTTCCATTGGTTACCACCTTTGTTAGCTGGTCTGATCATTGCATCGCCACTGCCAGATGAACTGGCTATGGCAGTGCTTGGGTTGGCCAAGGTTAATAAGAAATTATTCGCTCTGATATCTTTTGTCTTCAGCTTCTTGGGTATCATGGCTATTGGATTGATTGCTCGGGCCATATAGAGAAATTAAAAAAGACTCTCATCAGCGATGAGAGTCTTTGGTTATATTTACGGATGGCTGATATTAACCCAGAGTGAGCCGCTCCAGCGCCAGGCATCACCGCGAGCATCGAGGAAAGCACTTGGTTGCCACTGTTTGATAGCCGGTGTGCTAGTTGGTAAAGTGCGGTTCATATCATTCCAGCTGCCATTGCTAATGGACCAGACATGGCGATCTTTGGTCAGAGCATAGAGCGTAGTTGTAGCGGCCGTGTCACTGGTATAGATGAAAGCGATCTTATGAGCTGCAGTCAGCTTGTTGGATTTATTGTGCTCTACTTCAGCTGATTCATTGTGCTTGATTTGCAAAGTGCTGCTGATTCCTAAGGCGCCATCTTTGTTGGCACTTTTGGATTCGTTAGATTTTGCCATTACGGTATTGACGGTAATGAGCATAGATAGTATCGCTAAAACGGCGATAGTTCGTTTCATAGGTTATTGTCTTTAATTATGAAATGAGGTTATAGTATAACCTGCGTACTATGAGACGAAGAACTACATTATTTCTTACAGCCGGTCTGGCGATCATTGTTATTGCTGGCTTGGCTTATGCCGGACGGACCTATATTCGCCAAGCTGTGACACCCAAGGCAGACTTACCGCCGGCGCAGCCAATTAATGCTGTAGTCACCACTACCGTTCCAGTATTACCGACTTCTACCCAGCCCAATAAGCCTGATCCGACCGTACCCGCGCCGCCACCAATTGTGAACCAGATTAACTTAGCTGTTCCATTTGCCTCGCAGGCTCCTTTCGGTGATTGGAGTATGCCCTATGGCGAAGCTTGCGAAGAAGCGAGTCTCATCATGACTGATTTTTATCTTCGTGATGCTAGTCTGACTAAGCAACAAATGAAAGACATGATTGATCAGATGGTGGCTTGGCAGATCAGAGAATGGGGTGGTCACGAAGATCTATCAGCTGCCAAGACGATTGAATTGGCTAAACAGTTTTATCCCTCGTATCATTATCAAATCATTACCAATCTGACTGCTGATAAGATACGCGATCAGCTACGCTCTGGTTTCCCGGTGATAGTGCCGGCAGCAGGCAGAGAGTTGCATAATCCCAATTTCAAACAGCCCGGCCCGATCTATCATATGTTGGTGATCAATGGTTTCACCCAAGATGGCAAGTTTATCACCAATGATCCGGGGACGCGCAATGGAGCTGACTATATCTATACCGAAAATGTCTTGATGGCTGCTATCCATGATTGGACGGGCCAAGCAGCTGATGGGGCGAAGGTAGGAATCGTAATAAAAAAATAACATGAAAAGAGGCCCGATCTGATGATCGGGCTTTTGCTATTGA
>CAZPQR010000015.1:3682-13921 GCA_964588865.1 uncultured Gammaproteobacteria bacterium | reverse complement strand
CCTTCGAAATAGTCTTTCCACTCGCGATAGCCGATGGACAACATGGCGGGGCAATCCCAGCCGTATTTGAGTGACAACTGTTTCACCTCATCTTCTAGGCCTCGTTTGATCATTTCTTGTACTCGACCGTTGATACGGGAGTAGAGGAGTTCGCGATCAACTTCGATACCGATTACCAGATAGTCATGTTTCGGTTCGGCTGTCGCTTGACTCGTGAGAAAGCCGCGGCCGGTAATCTCGCTAAATTCAATAGCGCGGATCAATTTTAACCGATTGTTCTGATAGATCAGCTGTGAACCTTCGGGATCAACTTTCTTCAAACGAAAAATAAGTTCATCGGTAGTTAATTTTTCCAATTCTTCTCGCAACTTCGGTTGAGGAGCGACATTAGGAATCTGATAATTATCAATTACCGCTGATAGATAGAGACCTGTTCCACCGACCAGAAAGGGCAACTTCTGATGTTGTAAGATAGTATCGATAGATTCGAAAGCCATCCGCTGATAATCAGGTAGATAGATTTGCTCCGTTGGCTCGGAGATATCGATCAGATAGTGTGGCACGGCCTTTAGCTCTTCGGCCGTTATCTTGTTGGTGCCAATATTAAAATATTTATAGACGTGACGTGAATCAGCCGAGACGATCTCGCCTTGAAGTTGTTGTGCTAGATGAATGGCTAGTGCTGATTTGCCTGACGCTGTCGGGCCGAGGATAACGATGACTTTGGGTTTGGGTAAGGCTTTGATCGGCTGTGGGCTGATCGCAGGAGCTTTGGTTCGGGCCTTGCTTATAACAGGGGGCATATTAGTGGAAATGGACTTTGACAGAGGGCTTCTTAGTGCGTACTCGGCGTTTGAGTTGATCAGACAGAGAAGCGCGTTTGGTAGTGCGTTTCTTCTTCAGGGCTTCGCGTTTCTCTGCTTTGGTTAGCATGATGTAAGTATAGCATAAACCCCGTCGTCGAGCTGAGCTCGACGACGGGGTTTTGGTAGGCGGCGTTTACGCTTCGGGGGACAGGTATGGGTATGAAGCAAGTGATCCAAAAGCTGTACAAGTTCTTGGTCCGACCCCCATCTATTCATATGGTTGTGTCGATGGTAGTAGTAGATAAAACGCTGCAGCAGCAATGATCCTTGAGCCGAGCAAGGGATGCATTGATGTTCATGATCGTCGACCCAACCGAAGAAATTATCGCTAGCATTACAACGTAAATTAGTCGCTTGCACTTGACGCCAGCTTTGGTAGGTAAGGTAAGCGACTCTCAGACACAGGATCAACAGTATGCAGGTCAACATGATACCTCCTTAGGGAAAGAACGGACAAATCGATATTATATAACCAATTAGTTCGAATAGAGTCAAGTCTATTGCTTCTGTAGGGGTTTACGGTAATATGGGTATATGATTAAAGCACGAATTGCCATCTTGAGTGGAGGAGATAGTAGCGAGCGAGAAGTGGCTCTAGCGTCGGCACGAAATGTAGCAGATCTTCTGGGAGATAATTTTGAACTCACTGTCTTTGATTTTCCTGTTGACCAATCAAAATTTATTGCTCAGCATCGTGACTTCGATGTCGCGCTACCGATATTTCATGGTCTCGGCGGGGAAGATGGATCGGTCCAAGGTTTCCTCCACTATTTGCAAGTACCGTATATTTTTTCTACTATCACAACTCATGCGATTGCTATCAATAAAGGTTTGACCAAGACGATCGTCGCCTCTGCTGGCGTCAAAGTACCGGAAGGAGTTTTGTTGACTTCTTCAGATGCGGGGTGGCCGGGATATTCAGTGGTTATCAAAGCCGTTAACGGCGGTAGTTCCATTGGCGTGTCACTCTGTCCTACAGCAGAAGAACTTAGGCAGTGTTTAGTTGAGGTGCAACCGAGCCAAGATAAACCCTACATTATGGAACGCTTTGTCAGTGGTCGAGAATTTACCGTAGCGGTAGTTGACGTTCCAGATGGCACGACCCAAGTTCTGCCGGTAATCGAGATTCGATCACACACTAATTTCTTTGACTTTGCTAGTAAGTATAACCCTGACCTAGTAGACGAGCTCTGTCCGGCCCCGATTGATAAGGGCTTGGCTCAGCAACTTCAAGCGCTCGCGCTCAAAGTTCACCACCTCTTAGGTGCACGACATTTGACTAGAAGTGATTTTATCGTTGATGATCAAGGTGATATCTGGTTTCTAGAAATTAATACCATACCAGGGCTGACAGTTAATTCGCTGGTTCCTAAGGCCGTCAGAGCCGGTGGTTATGATTTGGGGCAACTCTTAGCATATTGGATTAGCACGGTTAGTCGCTAAATAAAAAACCGACTACAGATAGTTCTCTGAGTCGGTTTTATTTATTTATAAGTTCAAATCAGATGAACGAGATTGGATTTTGGTTAACAAGGCATCGGCTAGAGCAGAGGCTTTGAGGCTGGCCAGAGCTTCTTGACCACGGATACGGATCTGCATGTCAGCACCATCGGCTTCCTTCTGGCCCATGACGATCTGATAGGGTACTTTCTGTCCGGCGGCTTTACGAATTCTATTACCCAGTGTTTCATTACCATCATCGACATGGACGCGGATGCCTTTGGCTTTCCATTCCTTGGCTAGTTGATGTGCTGCTTCAGCAAATTTATCACTGACGGGCAGGATGGCGACTTGTACCGGAGCGAGCCAGAGAGGGAAATTGCCAGCATAATGTTCGATCAAGAAAGCCATGAACCGTTCATGAGTAGATAGAGGAGCGCGGTGAATGACAAATACTTGATTATTGATAGCGCCGCTGCTATCAGTGTAGGACAGATGGAAGCGTTCTTTGGCCAAGAAGTCGAGCTGAATGGTGGACATGGTTTCTTCTCGACCGATCGCGGAACGGAATTGGACGTCGATCTTCGGTCCATAGAAGGCCGCTTCATCAGCGACTTCGATGAACTTGACGTCCAACTTTTTCAATAATTGACGCAAGATATCTTCGGTCATGGACCAGTTCTCTGGCTGGTCGATATATTTTTCTTTGTGATTAGCATCCCAGAGTGATAAGCGGAACCAATAATCGTCCAGTCCGAAGATAGCGAAGTAATTCTGCGTCAAGCGAATAACTTTGGTGATTTCTTCTTCGATCTGATCAGCTCGGACATAGAGGTGAGCGTCATTCATCTGCAGCATACGTACTCGCAGCAAGCCGGCCAAAGTGCCGGATAATTCATTGCGATAGACAGTGCCGTATTCAGCCAAGCGTAGGGGAAGGTCACGATAACTTCGTGGCTTGGCTAAATAAATTAGGTGATGGTGTGGACAGTTCATAGCCTTGAGATAGTAGATACCGTCATCCATCTCCATCGGAGGATACATACCGTCTTTGTAATAAGGCAGATGACCAGAAGTTAAGAATAGCGCTTCCTTGGCCATGTGAGGTGTAGAAACTCGTACATAGCCGTCAGCTGCTTCCATTTCTACTGCCAATTTCTCGACCTGATCTTTGAGTATGGTTCCGTTGGGCAGCCACAGTGGTAAGCCTTTACCAACCATATCATCGAAGGTGAAGAGCTCCATCTCCTTGCCAATTTTACGGTGATCACGTTTCTTAGCTTCTTCTAAGTTGGTCAGGTACTGATTGAGTTCTTCAGCCGTAGGGAAGGCAGTGCCGTAAATGCGGGTTAACATAGTGTTCTTCTCACTGCCGCGCCAATAAGCACCAGCCAATGATAAGAGTTTGAAATGCTGTAATTCTTGATCGGGGTGTTCGCAGTGACCGCCACGGCAGAGATCTGTGTAGTCACCGGAAGTATAGAACGTGAGTGATTGACCGTCTTGGGCAAATTCTTCGATTAACTCTGTTTTGTAGCGATTGTCTTTAAAAGTTTCCAAAGCTTCGTCCTTGGTCACCTCTTTACGTTCGAAACCGTGCCAATTTTTCACCAATTCACGCATCGTAGCTTCAATCTGAGGCAAATCAGTTTCTGATAACGGCTGCTTGAATTCGAAATCATAATAAAAGCCATCATCAGTAGCCGGTCCAATGGTCCGCTTGGCATCTGGATAGAGCTTAAGTACGGCCGCAGCCAATAGATGCGCGGCGGAGTGACGGAGATGGGAGAGTTGTTCTTTTTGTTGCATATAGTTAATGATATTTATACACCCGAAGGGTAGGGCTTGTGCTAGCACAAGTCTATAGCTTCGAGCTAGCTCGAAGCCTACCACTGTATGGTTGTAAAGAAGGTAATAAAATTAAAAAACCAAGACTACAGTCTTGGGACCAAGCTCAGCTCGGTGGTTCCACCCAAATTTTCATCCCGTGATCGTGGGACAAACACTCATTGGAAGACTTAGGTCGGGTTGACGCTCCGCTTTTGGCGGGGCAGTGAGGTGGTAACTCACTCAATCGTCACTTAGTGATTGTACCGCTGGGAGGATTGATTTGTCAAACTAATTTTTCCTAGGCAGTGGGATAACTTTTGTGTTATAATAGTGACGAAATTTATAAATTCTTTTTGGCTAATTTGTGCCAATTTTATAGTATACCTGACGAGTCACAATTTTTAGTATTTTCATGAGACGTTTTTTCACTTTTTTGGCAGCCTTATTTCGCTATATCTCTGTTGTCTGGAACAGGCAATGGCGCCGTCATCGCCTTCGTTTGGTGGCTATAGTTGTTTTAGTAGCGGTATTAACGTTGTCTATACCCGTGGGAGTGAGCGTTAGCGCTGCATCTACAGTTAGTTATCCATCGTATTGCCTAGGCGGCTGGCAGAATCCACAGAATGCCGGCGGTGAGCCCAATGCTGATCAGGCAGATCTTAATTCTTATACCAAAGACAATTCCGCAGTACTTGATCAGACGATAACTGATATGTACTGCGGTTATTTCCAAGCTGAAGCTCATGATAATCAGCCCAATCGACTAATCTTGAGTTTCTCCTGGAAGATCGCGGTCGAAGAGCCGAAGCCTATTATTCCTGTAGATGATCCACGGCTAGATCCTCCCGCACCTATTGAACCGAATCCAGTAGAGCCTGTACCACCAGTCAATGATAAGAAACCGGTTGAGCCAGTTTTGCCGATTCTACCGCCAGCACCAGTCGAAGCGCAGCTTATACCACGAGTTCAAGCGGCTGAACTACCAGAACCGATCAACGATACTGTGCCGGTCGATCCTGGACCAGTGATCAGTCCAGTTGAGATTACGCCGGAACCAGCTCCTTTGCCGCCAACTGGAGGTCCACCAGTGTCAGTGCCAGTACAAGAAGGTAATAGTTCTGATTTTCTGCAGATTAGCTATAGTACTGACGGTTTGCAGTGGCACCGTTTATCAGGAGTCAATACCATGAATTGGAAGGGCTATAGCGATGAGATTCCCGTTTCAACCTGGCAGGATATTAATTCTTTGCAAATCGCTATCCATAGTCAGAGTACTTTCGATCGTCAGCCGACGGTGTATCTTGATGCTATCAAATTAGAAGCTCGCTATGCTCCTACAGTATCAGAAGTAGTTGATCAGGCGACGCAGGTCGTTACCGATACTGTTACTACAGTCGTTGATCAGGCTGCTTCGATTACCCAGCAAGTAGTGGATGCTATTGCTGAGCTTTTCAAACCAGTAGAACCAGCTGATAAGCCGGCCGAAGTGCCACCAGTTGTCACTGAGACAGCGCCCACGCCGCCACCACCACCTGCACCGGTTATGAAGAAGCGGTTGCTGTTCTCTCTGGAAGGATCATCTACCCCGACGCATAAAATTTTGGCTTGGATGGATCGCGATCAGACCAACAAAGTTCAAGCCGAACCTCATAGTCAAGATTTGGTAACCTACCAACCGACTATTGATATTGCTGCCGATAAGAAGAGTGTCCAGCTCAATGGAGTTTGTGCTAAGCCCTATGTGACGATCTTGCTGTTCCGAAATGTAGACGATTACGACAAGAAACCAAGTAATTTTATCTTCAATACGGCTATCAAATGCGACGGTGGTAAATTTAGCTTTGCTTTGGATTCTTTATCAACTGACACAGTACCAGCAACTTATTATTTATTAATTGGCGAACAAGGTGAGGAGGGGAGTTGGGTGCCAGCTTCGGCTAGTATCCCGATAGCCATCGGTTCTGTCATAGAAGAAGTCAAATCATGAATATTGTTAGCAAAAGTTTCGAAAATGCCAATTTAGTATTTGTCTTGCCTAAGGATGCGCGCATCAATGTGGAACCAGCCAAAGTGTTTGGTTTATTCCCCCAAGACGCTACCAGAGGTGCTACCTTCGTCGATGATTCGACGATGGAAGTTAAAATTTTCCATTTTCCCCAGTTGAAGCTTAAATTGCTGTTTGAGCAGAATCGTTTGCGGATTGATGATGCTAGTGGTGAAGATCCGGCAACCAGTAAGCGTGGTTTGGAAGCTCATCGGTTGGCTGAAACGTTACTCGTGGGATTACCCGTTCAGTCGCAGGGATATAACTATGATCTGATTTATCGTTTCGATAATGTTATTCCTCAGCAAGAAATTATGAAATCTTTCGTTGCGCCAGAGCAGCTAGAAGACGTTAGAGATTTTGGCTGGCAATTTTCTATTGTGCGTAATAAAGGAGCTGAGTCGCGAACCTATTTCTTCAAAGCCGTTTCTCCCTTGGAAATGGGTCTGCATGTTAATTTTCATTTCAATACACCGCAGCTACTGTCAGCTGAAGAGTTACAGAAACGTTATGCTGCCTGCTATCAAGAAGCGGATGCTATCTTTAACCATTTGAGTTTCTAGCATGTCGATTACCGGCAAAGGAGTACGATTCAAACGTCGATCAGGTTCACCTTGGTATCTTAGTATTTTGTTATTGACTGAGGTCGTCTTGTCACTATTTGTCTATGCTACTTTGGCGGCTAATGTTATCTGGCCCCGTGGCACTCAAGGCGCTGCAGGCGTAGCCAATGTCTTGTCGTATGAAGGCCGGTTGACTGATGCCTCTGGTAATACGCTGGGTGGGGCTGGTACTGATTATTGTTTCAAGTTCTCTATCTACGACGCTTCGACAGCTGGCTCCAAAGTCTGGCCTTCAGGCTCTGCTACAGGCCAGAGTATTACCGTTACTGATGGAGTGTTTGATGCTTTGATCGGTACGGCAGATACCTTAGACTATAACTTCTTCGATAACGATACTGTCTATCTCAACGTTGACGTCGCTACCAAAGTCGGTGCCAGCTGTACCAATGGCGACGAAACGTATGAGAGTGTTACGCCCAGACAGCGCATCGCTGCTGTTGGTTATGCTTTTAGCGCGGCCAATGTTTACAGTTCACTACTTAAGACCGACAATGCTAATGATAAAGTGCAGATTGGTACTGGTACGGGCGCTACAAGTCCGAAATTACTAGCGCTTGATGTACGTAATAGTTCTGATACTATCGGTAGTGCCTGTAGCGTCTCAGGTTCGCTCTGGTATAACTCCGTCAATAATCGTGCTTTGGTCTGTGATAACAGTACGATCCAAGAAATTGGTAATCTAGCTACAATCGTCGGTATCAAAGAAGCCAGTGCCGGCTCGGCAATTTCCTCTGGTACCGTGGTCTGGTCAGGTATCAACGGGGTAAGTATTAGCCAAGATGCTCAGACGATGAGTATTTCCGGACTCAATGCTTTCGGCGTGTCTAACATTGGGAATACGGTCGGAAACACCGGTGTACAAACTGGTACTTTGGTCTTTTCTGGTCAGGGTAATATAACTTTATCACAAGTCACCGGTGCTGGTGGTGTTCACACGTTAGGTATTTCGGCTGGTGGGGCCGTAGCTCCGACACTAGATTATTATCTTAATAAACCCGGAGCTGGTGCTGCCTCAGTCAATCAGGCTTTCTCCAATGCTACGATGGCAATTTTTCCTTTAAATGGTGGCGAGGTGTTTCCTGGAAATATAACAGCAAATACTATCCAACTGATGTTATCGGGTAATATCACTGCTACTGCCAGCTCATCGTCTAATACCCAGAGCTACAGTATCGGCTTCTATACTATGAACGCTAGTACGCTTTCTTTAGCCTTTAGCGCTTCTAGTTCATTTGCTGTCGGTGCGGCTACCTCCAATACCGCTTTGAGTCATGGTCCGCGTTTCTTGACCTTTCACTCAAGTCAGTTTAATGTTCAGCCCACCTTTAGTCAGGCTTCCTACTGGGTAGCAGTCTGGCAGCGATCTTCCAATTTTGCTGCTCAAGCCTCGTGGATGGGTCATCGTATGGGAACGTCAAATCAGATATCAGGTACGTGGGGTGTATCAGCTGCAACTGCTAATAGTTTCAAATGGTTTCCTTATTGGGGACACTATGGGACCTCTTTTTCTACTGCAATGCCTGCAAACATCACGAAGGCACAGATTGTCGGCGCTAGCGCTTGGACTGGGTTTTCACCGTATATTTTATTTAATGATTACGAAACCAATTTCTAAATCATGTCAACAGTAGCAATCAAAAATTTGGCCGCAGAACGTGGCGGTATCCTGAACGATGTAGGGACTGATGCCATCATCAAGGGAAACAGCTATAAGGATGTTTCAACAGTTATCATTATCCCGACTCGCGGCATGATTCATTGTAAAGTCGTGTCTGCTTGGTGGTCATTGATTACGCCTATGAATCAGAAAAGTACCAAGGTGTTTGCTGTGGGTATGGAAGTAGGGGATGCCTATAATAGTATGATTGAACAGATAGCAGTAAACCCAGAGTTATCAAAATGGAAATATATCCTGACTATGGAGGAAGATAATTTGCCACCGCCGGATGGTTTACTGAAACTCTATGAGTCAATGAATGATTACGATGTTGTCGGTGGTTTGTATTGGACCAAGGGTGAGCATGGTCAGCCAATGATCTATGGAGAAGGTAAAGACGATGATCTTCATTTTCGTCCTCAACCACCACGCGATGAAATTCAGCGTTGCGATGGATTAGGCATGGGATTCACTTTATTTAAGATGGATATATTCAAAGATCCGCGCGTACCCAAACCATGGTTTCGGACGTTGAACGAGTATGATCCTCAGACGGGGATAAAGATGTACACTCAGGATCTGTATTTTTTTGAAAATATTCGCAAACTCGGGTACAAGGTTGCCTGTGATACACGCGTCAAAGTGGGCCACCTTGATCCTCAATCGGAGGTGGTATGGTGAGATGGAGAGTGGTGGGTGTTCTTATCATTGTGATGGCAGCTGTTGTAAGTCTCGGTACTTTTTGGGCGGTTAGAAAATTTATCCCGCCATCAAAACAGGTAGTTGTGCAGGAACTGCATCCGGATCAAACTTTGTTAAATCCTACTGTAATAAGCAAACAGGCAAGTCACTTTATTATTAATTTCCAGCCTCTTCGCAGTCAGTACGAAGAGATTCAAAAGAAATATCCCCAAAAAACCTATATATATTTTTCTTATCTCAATAACGGCGCATGGGTCGGGCTGAGCGAACGGGAGTTATTTACTGGTGCTAGTACTGTGAAAGTGCCTTTGGCGATGACGTTATTGCGGTCCGTTGAGCAGGGCCTGATTGATTTGAGCGCTGCCTATAGTCTGGAGCAACAGGATTTAAATAAGGATTTCGGAGATCTCTATAAAGTCGGGGCTGGTAAGAGCTATTCATTGGAAGAATTAATGACGTATATGTTGCAGGATTCAGATAATACCGCTGCTAATGGTGTTATGAAGTCTCTAAATCGTATTGGTCTTGCTAGTCCGTTGGATGATGTCTATCAGGCTATGGGTTGGGACCACAATGTATTTGGTGAACAGCCGAAGTACGACAAGATTACTGTCAAACTGTTGTCAAATATGTTTTTAGCCCTATATAACGCCACCTTTATTAACCCTGAACATTCGCAGATGATTCTTGATAAATTGACTCATACCAGATTCAACGAAAAGATAGTCGCCGGTATCCCAGATGGTATTGTAGTGGCGCATAAAGTTGGTATCGCTCCCAATCAGGAAACATTTGTTGACTGTGGAATTGTCTATGCGCCACAAAGGCCGTATATCATGTGTCTTGGGTCCAATGGTGGAGATGAAGTGAAAGCAACTGCCTTTATGAAAGAGATCTCTGCGGCAACTTATCAGTATGTAATCAATAACTAAAATATGGGTATTAAGCTTGATATTGCCTGCGGACAGAACAAACGTCCCGGATTCAAAGGAGTCGATATAGTCCCTGGTCCTGAGGTGGATTTCGTCTGGGATTTGGAACAGTTCCCTTGGAAACCATTTGCTGATAATTCAGTTG
>CAZPQR010000015.1:0-3582 GCA_964588865.1 uncultured Gammaproteobacteria bacterium | reverse complement strand
TTCGTCTGGGATTTGGAACAGTTCCCTTGGAAACCATTTGCTGATAATTCAGTTGTGGAAGCCTACGCAGCACATTATGTTGAACATACTAAAGACCTGATGAAATTTATGGATGAAGTTTGGCGTATCTGTCAGCATGGCGCCAAGGTTACCTTCTTAGCACCGTACTATACTTCTATGCGTGCTTGGGGTGATCCGACGCACACACGAGCTATCTCCGAATTTACTTGGCTCTATTACCAGAAGTCATGGCGTGAACGCGAAAAGCTTGATCATTATCCCATCAAGTGTAACTTTGAGGTGACTAATATGACAGCTTATTTCAATGATCCGTGGGACAAGAAGTCAGAGGAAGCGCGCCGTTTCGCGCAGCAGCACTATTGGAATGCGGTGTCTGATATTGTGGTGGAACTCAAAGTTATCAAGGAGAATTTTTAATCTATGGAACGGAGAGTGATGCGAATATTAATTTTGGCCTTTATCTTGCTGATCTTAGCAGCTGTCTTGGCTTGGCAAGCATTCAGTCATTGGCCTCAAGCAGGATCTTCTAAACCAACATTCATTAAGCTACAAGCTTCGTCTTTCGCTCGTGGAGATAGGACTGAAACATCAGATTCGGTCGATATCAATCGTTCTACCTGGCCAGTACCCGATACCTTCGTTCATGTTAGTGGCGCGCAATTGGCGCGCGGCTGGACCGTAGGCGGTAATTGTCATGAGAAGTACTACACGATCCTAGTCTACCCCGCGAGCGCTGATTATCGTCAGGATGCTACGCGGTTTATCTATAATCAGGCACACCCGTGCGTCAATCAAGAATTCGAACATCTGATAACTATCGATACTATTGCTACCAGCTCGGATCAATTCTATATAGTTCGAGCAGATCAGAAGGACGAAGGAACGTGGTTTAATCCGTACTAAAATAGTATTAAGTAGAAAGTAGTAAGTAGAATGAGAGATTTAAAATTAAATTTATATCTATGATGATCGACTGGTTTAAAAGGAAAAATAGCCAACAACGATTGGCTTGGCTCTTGCCTTTAGTAGCGGTTGCTGTCTGGTTCTGGGGACCGACACTGGTCACGAGGTTTTGGATCGCTCAAGCCGTAACGTCCAATAATTATTACGCTGTCTATCTGGATAACAATCAGACGCTCTACGGACATCTGCGTAGCGTCGGGCCAGAGACGATCAAAATGACTGACGTCTATTATTTGCAATCTGTGCAAGTAGGGGATCAGGCAACGACCAATCTGGTGAAGCGCGGTAGCGGCGAAATATCGCAGCCAGAGAATTTCATCTACATTGATCGTGATCATGTAGTCTATTGGGAACAGGTCGGCGTTAATTCGCAAGTAATGCAAGTAATCAAACAGAATAAGTGAAATCTTGGAGGGTAGTATTAGCTTTGAGCTTGGTTATCATCCTGTTGTGCCAACGTACACCAGCGGATGCTTATTATTCCAATTCAGCTAACTTTACTATTACCCAGCAGATCCAAAGTATTTCCGGCAATTCCAATTCTGCCAATTTTCAGGTACGCAGCGCTGGCGGCCAGACAGCCGACTACCGTGCGCCTGCTACCAATTTCATCGATTTATCCGGTATCTTGAAATTTTTGCTCCGTCCGATCAAACCATCGTACGAACAGTTGCACTATCACTGGCGTAATGATGATGGTAGCGAGACGACGGCTACTTCGGCTACCAGCGGTACTCAAGATACGAGTATTACCGGCTTAGCCAAGAGCACCACGAGGCGACTGAGACTCGAAATTTCTAATAATGGTGGCACTGTCAAAGATTATTCCGCCCAACAGTTCCGCCTCGAGTACGGATTATTAGCTACTACCTGTTCCGCTATTAGCAGTTGGACCGATGTTGGGGCTGGAGCTGGCGATTGGGATATGGCCAATTCTACTAACCTAACTGATGGTAATAATACTACCAATATCAGCACAGGCTCCGGCGGTGTTAGTGATGGAAATAATACTTTCATCGCTAGTAATGCCGGTGTCAAAGATACTTCCAGTCAAGTAGCCTCGGTCTCGGTGCCAAGTAATTCCTTTATTGAAATGGAATTTAGTATTCAGGCGTTATCAGCAGCGACTGATGGTGGTACTTACTGTTTCCGTCTAACTAACGCTGGCTCAACGACAAATTATGCCTATACGGTTTACCCTCAAGCAACTTTGTCAGCCGGCAGTCAGAGCTTAAGTTTCTCTTTGTCCGATAATTCCGTTGGCTTCGGTACTTTGACTTCCGGTGCTTCCACCTATGCCACTGGTGATACCAATGGATCGGGCACTGAAGTTGAGGCGCATCAGATCGTAGCAGCTGTGACAGGTACCAATGGCTATATCATTACTGTTAAGGGTGCAACCTTGACGTCAGGAGGAAATTCTATCGATGCTATTGGTGGTACCAATACAGCTCCGTCTGTTGGTAGTGAACAATTTGGCTTACGCATGACTGCTTCTGGTGGTTCGGGCTCAGTTACAGCACCTTATGCAGCTTCGGGCTTCGCTTATGCTGCTGATGCTTCCACTGCTAGCCAAGTAGCGTCAACCAGCGGAACCAGCACCAATACTACCTATTCGGTAAGATATTTGGGTAATATCGGAGTGGGTACTGAACCAGGTAGTTATAGTACTACGCTCACGTATAGCGTTACTGGTAATTATTGACCTTGGGAAATTAGCCAAAATATGCTAAACTTATATCGATTATATTATTGTTAACATCCTTATGAGAATGTTCAAATTGAATTCCCGCCAAACCATCAGCGTCCTCCTGACGATTAGTATGGTTTCTTTCTTTACCTTATCGTGGATAGTCCCGACAGTACAGGCAGCCTCTTTGACTGCGCTATCGGACACGATGTCCAGCTCCAAGATTAGTACACTTTCGAGTCATGTCATCAAGTTTACTACCCCGACGGGAGCTTCTGATAATACAGATACGATCATTATAACTTTCCCATCAGATTTCAATTTCACCAGCAAAACCATTGGTACAGTGACTTTCACCCATGGTGCTACCACTGGTGCAGAAAGTACTGAGACCTTGGCTGCCTCACCGTCAGCTACTGCTTGGGGAGCTGTGTTCTCCGGTACACAGAATCGCGTTTTAACTCTCACTGCTCCGACTGACGGTATTGGTGCTGCTACGGTTGCAGCTAGTGACAAAATCATTATTACTTACGACAGTACGAATTCAACCAATGCCTCTAGCGCCGCGACTCAATATTCGATAACTATTAGCGGTGCTTTCGGAGATACGGGTACAATCTCTGTTTACCTGGTTTCTGATGATCAGGTGGCAATATCGGCAACCGTCAATCAAACCCTGACCTTCGCTATTAGCGATAATTCCATTGGTTTCGGCACGTTGACGACTGCTAATGCTCGCTATGCTACTGGTGATACTACTGGTACTACCTCAGAAACAGAAGCTCACAATATTACTATCGCTACCAATGCTACCAGCGGTTATGCCTTGACTGTCAAAGGCGCTACATTATCTGCGGGCACTCCTACGATCGATGCTTTGGCATCAAATACTGCTTCCAGCCCTGGTA
>CAZPQR010000014.1:9491-14678 GCA_964588865.1 uncultured Gammaproteobacteria bacterium | reverse complement strand
GGCATTGTTATTTTTTTCCAGGCGCGCAGTTATGAAGATCATGTGAATGTAGCGATACAGTCGGTACAGGAGTAGTATGAGTAATGTAGAAAGTATTGAGTATAAAGTATTAGGTAGGAAGTAGATGAAGCCTGACGGCTTCTTTTTTAAAACCGCGTTCAATCGTAGATCGAACGCGGTTGCGATTTAACTTTTAGGATTCCAGAAGACCCCAGCCCACTTCTTACCCCGGACTAGTTTGTCTTGATCAAGAACCTGGATACGCGTCACCACATTTCCCGGAGGAGCCAGTCTATGGGAGATGTATTTAAGAAGCGTCGGCGTTTCTGGATTCGGCTCGAAATTTCTGACCCAGCCTTCTGTCGGACTTTTCTTGCCTCTAACCCAAACTCTAACGAAGTAATCTCCTTGTACATTGACTGGAGAGCTTCGCGGGATGGAGATCCTACCGATGAAGCGAGTGCCATCAGTAAAGTTGATGGTGAATTGCCGACTGAAGCCCGTGAGTAGTTTTCGAAATTGCTCCAGTGCCTCGGTGATCCAGATTTCATTTTCAAGTAATGGCCGAGGTTGACGTCCACGATAACTATGATCGTCCCAGACAGTCCCGTCATCCCAATAGACGAGCCGGTAGTGGTAGGTTTTGTGGACGTATTGGGATTCTACTCTGGTGATGAAGCGAGATCCAACACAGGTTTTGATAGTAGGTGTAGCATCTGTGTCATAGACGAGAAACTTCTGCCCACAACGATAGACTGGGTCATCCTGCATGTTTTCTGGCAGAACGAAATCACCGAAGAGTACTTGTGTGCCGACTGCGTAGAACCAGGGCGTCAGGCCATGACAGTCTACACGGCGTATGAATCCGGGTAACGACTGTCTGCGGTTCCTGATATTGGCATCCGTAAACTCTGCTTCATAGGCATTTACTGCATCCTGAACCGATGACCATTCGGTAAAGATTGAACCTTTTGATCCTTGGTAGTTATGAATCACGATACCGCAGCGACCATCGGGTGGATTGGCTATTTCTAGAACTTCGATATAGCCACCACCGCCAGCATAACGGTGCTGCGTAATGGTATAGCGTGAAAACCGCTTACTAGCGCCGTGACCAATAGCTACTTCTCCAGTGACAGCAACGTTGAGGTAGGGGATCTTAGCAAGTAACTTCTGTACGTTGGTCAGGTCATCAGGCGAACAATGAAACTGTATTAGTTGGCCGCTCTCTGTCTTAGCCTCTCCGAATACGAGGACTCTGCTCGTAACTGGTTGCATGTGATTCTCCTTAGGTAAGGAAGTGGTAAGAACGAAGATCTACCAAGCGGTAGAGATGCACGGCTAACCTACTGGATTTGAGGGTAAAAATCAAGACAAATAAACTATAGAACCCTTACTTCCAATTTCTATTGATTTGTGACAGAGCGGGCTGCCATAGCACGGAACAGGATACTAGTAGGTTTTATTTTGCCTTTCGTTATCATATCCGAAGAGATTTCTAGCGTCGGTTGTTGTATGACCTGACTCAAATATTCTTGATTCATTGTGATAGCGTTCTCCAGCGCGTAACATAGAGGCATAAAATCATTACCACTCTTATATCCTTTGTTGGTGTGAGCGTTTTTTTGAAAATAATCATGAAAAAAATCACGCAATGTTTGTGGGTCGTCGCTGACTGGTAAATTTTGTGGAGCGATATGGTGGGACCAAATAATAATCTTTGGCTTTAAAAGAGCAATGTTATTTCTAATAATAGTTATAGCCTCTTGATTGTCCGGGTGTGCCTTGGGTGGAGAGATGAAAATTATGTCGGGACGGCCCAGTTCTTCTAATTGTTGCTTGGTCAGTAGATGAGAGTTGTCAGCAAAATGAGCCAAACGAAATCCATCGATTGTGTAATGCCAGGCAATATTCATTTCTCCATTAAACTCATATACAATGGTGCCCTTTAAGTTGAGATTAGGGAACGGATCGTCGCTGGGTTTAGTATTGGGAGCCGCTTGAAGTAAACCAGCAACTGATCGGGAGTGATCAGCATCCGGTTCAGAAATAAGGGTAATATTCGCACCGAGGGGCATATTATCGATTGTGCTTGGGAAGACCGGACCAAGGCTCCATTCAGGACTATCCTCAAAGGGGTCAACCAGGATTTTATAACCACCTTGATTTTCTATCAGGAAACAAGAAAGGCCAATAAATGTTATTTTCATTGTGCTATTTTACCAATGCCGTTGATTTACTGCAACAAAATTGATCCTCTTGATTTTCCTAGAAATAATGGTATTATAGGCATTGATTAGTTACCGTGCGAGAGTAGTTCAGTGGTAGAACGTCTCCTTGCCAAGGAGAAGGTCGCGGGTTCGACTCCCGTTTCTCGCTCCATTATATTCGAAGTTACGATTGAAAAATTGAAAATTGTAAGGTAAGCTTCTAGCGGAGCTTTTTTATATAAGCCGCCGTGGTGAAATTGGTAGACACAAGGGACTTAAAATCCCTCGATCGCAAGGTCATGTCGGTTCGATTCCGACCGGCGGCACCACAACAAAACATCGGTTTAGGCCGATTTTTTATTTTGACGTAAACGCCACACTCCCGTACAATCTTAGTATGTCAATATCTAAAGGTAGATTATTAGTCGCGGGCATCGCCACTCTGTTGGTCGGTGGGATTATTACTGTTAGCTGGCTGGTATTCTCATCTGGTCCGGTTGCTTCTAATTACTATATTGTACCCAAGGTACTGGTAGCAGCTTCGGTACCACTAAGTCAGTCATATCAAGCGGCTGACATTCCTTTCAATTTTAAATATCCTCAAGACTGGAACGTTCAAGTAACTCCGTCAACTGCCAAGCTATCGACCAGCAGAGCGCAGCAATTACTCCGAGCTGATCTAGGACAGCCGATGATAGAGATCAATCGTGTTTTGGTAGGAAGCAGTATATATCCTTTGGAGTGTCAGCCTAATGCCGCGTCATTAGGAGATTGTGCTGGTAAGCCACTCGCGACCGGTGCCTTCTTGGACCTGCATATGATGTATCATCGTGAAGCAGTGATGACTGATATTATTGCTGCTGCTCAGAAGTCATTGCCCGATCCCAAAGATATCGACGAATCACCGATCAAATTGGCCGGACAAACTATCTATGAATGGAAGGGTTTATCATGTGGACCCAAATGTTATGTTTTGCGTACGTTGATTTTGCCTTTAGGCGATCACCAGACATTACAGCTATTTGCTAATGTCTATATTCAAGAAGCTCTGGACCAACAACAATTGGCACTTACTTTGCGTAGTTATCAGGAGCAGCTTGATGCCATCATTGCTAGTATTGTTTTGAAATAATATGAATCGCTGGATTATCATCGCTGGAATATTGGTAGTCTTAATTGCGGTCAATATTTTTTATTTACTGCAATTATCGTCACGTCAGGTCGTTCAAGCGCCGAGTTTGCCTCAATTGGCGAAACAACTTATTCCGTCTGGTATCAAGCCTCAAGATGAATCGATAACGCTGTTTGCGGCCGGCGATATTATGCTATCGCGTAATGTAGCGGCTACGATCAAAGCGCAAAGAAATGATCATTATCCCTTCGAAGCGATGCAGCAGCGGATCGCTCAGGCTGATATTGCTTTTGCTAATCTCGAATCGCCGATTACCGCCGGTCCTGAAGTGAAGACGGGTTCCTTCACCTTTCATGCTAACCCCGGGATTGAGCAGAGTCTGGCCTGGGCTGGATTCGATGTTCTGTCTCTGGCTAATAATCACCTGCCCAACTATGGGGAACAAGGTATCAAAGATACTGTTTCTTTGCTCGATGCAGTCGGTATCAAGCATGCCGGCGCTGGCGCTGATGCCGTAGCGGCTCTGAAGCCAGCTATCATCGAAGTCAAAGGTAAGAAATTTGGCTTCTTAGCTTTCAACGATAGCGACGTCGTTCCTCCTAGTTATGGTGCAGGCCAGAATCGGGCTGGCACCAATATTATGGACGAAGCCAAGCTTAAGCAGGCTATAGCTCAATTACGATCACAAGTTGATTTCGTTATTGTCTCGATGCATTCCGGTATTGAATACACGCCCCAACCCAACCAACATCAACAAGATTTTGCCCACGCAGCCATTGATGATGGCGCTGATCTGGTCATCGGCCATCATCCGCATGTTGTTCAAAGCCTCGAGAAATATAAAGATAAGTATATTCTCTATAGTCTAGGTAATTTCGTCTTTGACCAGATGTTCTCGATCGAAACCCGTCAAGGTTTGACGGCCATAATTACCTTCGGACCTTCCGGCGTGACAAATGTGTGGTTGGCCCCTATATTGATAGAGAACTATGCCCAACCTCGACCACTCAATGTTGAGGAGGCCTTGGACGTCGTTCGGCGATTTACAGTACCAGTGACTACCAGTACACGAGATAACCTTGTGGGCTGGTCAGTAAATCTCTAATCTTGACAATAATTACTCGAAGCGTAAGCTGGGCTTAGCGTTTTGTTCGTTCAATCCCCCCAACAAGGAGCTTGGCTATATGTGGAAGTACTTCTTGGGTTCGTTCGCGGCTGATGGTTTCGGGCTCTTAGTTTTCAAAACACAAGCCGAGATCACCATTGGTCAAAGGCTCCAGGCGCGTTCTTTGGCCAACGGACGTTTTGAGCTCATCTACGTCAGATCATTGTTGTCTGATGAGACTAGTAAGTGCGTTGCTGTCATGGAGGCGATGAGCGAAGCTACGGGGACGATTTTTTATCGTGCTGCAGTCAATGATTTGGTAGCAACTACAGCCGAATTGGTTGCCGCTGAAGTTACCGTCGAGAGTGTCGAGATGGTAGCAGAGGCACTGCGTGACCAAATTCAGTGAAGTAGACCCGACGTATTCTGCGGAATATGTCGGGTTTTATAGTTTTCAACAGTGATACCCTTGCGCGGTTCAATAGGTCTGCTATGATGACACTCCGTCCCAAAATTTTGTATCGCGTAACCCGCGATTTATTATTTTCGGAGCGAGGTTAATTAGTTCTTTCTTACCCATGTATAGAATCATTGCGTTCTGCGCATATTGGTTGAGTCATCTCATTCCGGGAGGGCACGACACTTTGGTCGGTCACGGACATCAGTTATGGGAAGAACATCAAGATACGCAGGAAGAAAATTTGCGTCGTTACGGTTTGCGCTAACGGCGCATTTTTTAA
>CAZPQR010000014.1:8215-9391 GCA_964588865.1 uncultured Gammaproteobacteria bacterium | reverse complement strand
AGACTGCTAAAATAGTGTGACAAATTGATGATTTTACTGGCATTTCGACGGCTTTTGGTCGGAACAGATGAACAGAAAATTGTTATTTACTTAGTAATCGTCCGTCAGACATCGTGAGCGACGGCGAAAAATTGTGAGGAAAAGTTAATTTAGAGACAGTGTAAACGTTTATTCTGCAGAGCAGAGTAGCTTGATTTAATATACTCAAAATATCTATCAGTTTCAGCAGGGTCATAAGTTATTTGTTATTAGGGAAGACGATGAATCAAGAAATTAAAAGCTTTAATCAACTTACCGTCTGGCAACAAGCTCATAATTTGGTGCTGGAAATCTATTCATTAACATTACAATTTCCTCAAGAGGAAAGGTTTGGCATAATCATCCAGCTTCGTAGAGCTTCTAGCTCAATTACGGCCAATATCGCTGAAGGGTGTGGGCGCTATCACTTAAAAGAAAAGACTAAATTTTATTATCAAGCCCGAGGATCATTAGCAGAAGTTCAGAACTTTCTGATTCTCTCGAAAGATCTCCACTATATTAAACCGGAACGTTTCAATGAATTACATCAACAGATAATAAATATCTGGCAACTTCTCAACGGGTTAATTCGGTCAATTTGTGAACGTATCGAACGCGGCTCTAGCCCATAACATCATGTCGGAGGTATTCTCCCCCAAATAACTAATAACTATTAACTAATATCTAACATCATGGATCTCAACAAAGTTTCCCTTATCGGTAATCTGGTCAAAGAGCCAGTATTGCGCAAGACACCAGGCGGTCAATCAGTCGCTAGTGCCAGCTTAGCTACCAATTATATCTGGCGTGATCTGCAGACCAAGCAGCGCAAGACGTCAGTGGAATTTCACAATGTCGTGGCCTGGGGTCATCTGGCTGACATTATGAATGAGTATCTGAAGAAAGGCGCCAAAGTTTATGTGGAAGGAAGATTGCAGAGTCGTAACTGGACCGACAAACAAGGTAAGAAACACTACACCACCGAAGTTATTGCTGAAGATCTGATCATGCTAGGACATCGCAACAAAGATAGTAAGACTGAGAAGTCAGCAGAAGCACTGGCCAAAGAAGAATTAGCTGTCGAGGACCTCGGATAACAAACAACGTTGTTTTGAGCTTGGGCTGAAAGTTTACATCCCTGTTCTTTCAGTCCTTGCT
>CAZPQR010000014.1:0-8115 GCA_964588865.1 uncultured Gammaproteobacteria bacterium | reverse complement strand
ATGAAAAAAATAATCACAATCTTGTGCCTCGTTTTCTTCCCACTGACCACTCACGCCCAAATCATCTTCTCCGAAATCATGTACGACCCAGACGGTACTGATAGTGGACACGAGTGGGTCGAGCTCTACAACAATGGTAGCGATGCTATAAGTATTGATTCCAATTGGCGTTTCTCTGATGGCAGTAACCATACACTGAATCTCGCTCAAGGAACTTCGACTATTGAGGTAGGTCACTATGCCATTATTGCTGACAACCCGTCGCTGTTCTTAACAGATCACCCTGATTTTAGTGGCAATCTCTTCGATTCTACAATCGCGCTCGCCAATAGCGGAGCTACAATGTCGTTGCGTAATGCCACTGACACCTTCGCGACTGTTACTTTTGCCTCTGGTTGGGGCGGCAGTGGTAATGGTAGAACTTTGGAGAAGAAAGATATGACCGCTGGCGATGATGTGACCAACTGGCAAGAATCATTGGTTGTCGGTGGCACACCAGGGCTGCCAGCTTCAGCAGCGCCAGAACCAAAACCTACTACCACGGTCGATTATACTGGTCTCAAGCTCAATGAACTTCTACCTGATCCTGTTGGTGATGATGCTAGTGGTGAGTGGATCGAACTTTATAATAATTCGGATCAAGCAATTTTGCTTACCGGTGTGACTATTCAGGATTCATCAACGAGTCATTTCACTTTGAGTAACGATAGTATTGAAGCGCATCAGTATCTGCTTATCAATCGCGCACAGTCTGGCATTGCTCTCAATAATAGCGATGACGCCGTGACCCTGCGTGATCCAGCAGGTAATCAGATCGACACCATTTCTTACTCCGGAAGTAATGAAGGGTGGTCGTGGGCAATGATAGATGGTGGGTGGCGTTGGTCACGCTTGCCCACACCAGGAGCGGTTAATCAGATTCCGATCAATCATCGGCCTGAGATCGGCTATACCATAAGTACGACAACGGCTGAGCCGAAGAAAAGTATCCTCTTCGATGCTTCGACATCGCGCGATCAAGATGGTGATGAGTTGAGTTACTTCTGGGATTTCGGTGACGGTAATACCAGCAATCGCCGAAGTATTAGCCATAAATATGATGATGAGGGAGAGTATTTGGTCTTGCTACGAATACGCGATAGTCAATCGGCTAGTGTGGAGCAAACCATTAAAATTGTTGTTAGTAAGTTGTCTACTGATACAACTAGTAATGAGTCGTCGCAGAAAAAAGTATTCACATCTGTGGCCACATCCTCGGCGCCAATATCTGACGCTATCATGATTAGTGAATTTCTACCCAATCCAGCAGGCAGTGATAAAGAAGAGTGGATCGAGCTGTATAATTCTGGTTCGGAAGTTGTATCGTTGGCCGGTTGGAAATTGGATGATAGTGATGGTGGCAGTAAGCCCTTTACCTTTCCTGATGGCACGGAGATCAAAGCGGCGGAATATCAAATCTGGTCCAAGGCAGCGACCAAATTATCGCTCAATAATTCTGATGACAGCGTTAGATTGTTAGCGCCTGACGGTCAGGTAATAACCGATGTTGATTATAAGGAAACCAAAGAAGGACAGTCCTATGAATATAGTTTCGATGATGAAGAGTGGCGCTGGCAACCAAACTCTACGCCTGGTAGCGGGCCAGTGATCGTGCTTGGTGTTACTACTGATTCGCCTGCATCTTCCACACCGGTAACTACTCTGGCTGCTGTTAATTCGGTGACAGCGCAGGTCATCGTGCCGGCTGGTGTCTGGGCCAAGCAGAAGATCTATGTACGATTGAGTAGCGATGATAGTTGGGCTGAAGTGTATCAGAACAAAGGTTTATTTCCGGCGCTGCAAGTGGGTGACATTATAACGATAGATGATTTCGTGACTTCCAAGACCGCCGGAGCCTTGCGTTATAAGATTCAATTAGCTGATCAAGTGCATATCATTGGCCATGAAGATATTGATTGGGATGCTTCAATAAATATTGCTGCTATTGATGACCAAGATCTTGATGCCACAGTTCAAGTAGCGGGAGTGGTGGATACTAGCAGTAAGAAATTTTTCACGCTTACTGATGAGGCTGGAGAAAGTATCAAAGTAATGAATTTAGCGGACGCCACAGAACCAGTGAAGAAAGGCGCTCATCTCACGGTTAGGGCGGTAGTGCAGAAAAATAGCAGCGGCTATTATCTTCGGTTGATAACTCCTGACGCTATCACGAGTGAGCAAATAGTCGGTGAGGTAGTTGATCTGTCGGCTACGTCTAGTCAACAAGTCATAGCAGCCAAGAGTAACCCCACAGATTGGTCTGGCTGGATCGCTGGTGCGGTCACGGCAATTTCGGCCGCAGCGTATGGAGCCTACAAGTATTGGTGGGTAAAATAAAAAACGGCGCGATCTCGTGATCGCGCCGTGTGCCCAACTGGCGAACTAATCTGTTTTGACAAGTAGTTCGGACTCGGTGGCTACAGTGGCTGCTCGTGTGTGCCCCCTGCCTACGGAAACGAGTCCGTGGTCTCCCAGGTGTCGACCAACTGTAGTCGGGTTCACTCGAAGCATTGAGCCTACTCGAGAGGCGTTGATTTGGACGACGCCGTGATCCCGAAGGAGCTGCAATACAGCAGCAATAGTTACAGTTCTGCGTGTTTGGCGACGATTGTTGATGTCGGCCAGACGGAACACTCTCAGAATTGTAGCGCGGTGTCGTCCTAGCTTCCGCGCGATGACATCGGGATTTAGTTCTCCCATGGCGACGAGTCCGATAATCAAGCAGAATTCCCGTTCAGTTAGTGAGCAGGGACTTTTCTGAAGCAGAATTCTTGAATCAGTGGCAGCGAAAAATTGTCGTGCCGCATTTTTAATAACCAAATCTTCATGGTGTAAGCAGAAACACAGACGTTTGTTGCGGAAGCGGACGAATTTGTATTGATCGCCGCCCACAATACCCCCGCCGATTGTATGTTTGCCCTTCTTGATCCAACGGCGGCACAAATGACAGCGGCGGCGAGTCCCAGCGGTTCTGATCTGAACATGAAGTGTCATTATCAGCCCCCTCGCTTAGTGAATGGAAAAAGGAACGAAAATAGTTTTATAATATTACACAAATAACAGCCTTTGTCAATCTATTAGATTGACCGTATGCTCATCTTTGATTACTCTAAAGAGCATATGACATCATTCGCTGGCAAAAAAGTAGCAGTACTAGGAAGCGGCATTGAAGGGCAGAAGGCCGTTGATTTTTTGTTGCAGCAGCAGGCGGTTATAACTGTGCTCGATGAAAAGACGATTGATTCTCTTTTGCAGCGGCAATGGGAATCGCAAGGAGTGACGGTTATTTGTCAGCCGTTTACCAACGTAGCTGAATATGAGATTGTTGTCCGTTCACCAGGCATTCGCCCAGATATTTCTGTCTTGGAAGCGGCTCGGCAGCAAGGAGTAGTCGTTACTTCCTCAACACAAATATTTCTAGAACGAGCCAAAGGTACAGTGGTTGGTGTGACTGGTACCAAAGGTAAGGGTACAACTTCGCAATTGCTCTACAATATTATCGCGGCCGATCGTGATAATGTCTTCTTGGGTGGTAATATTGGGACGTCACCGCTTGGTTTCTTGCCACAACTTAATGATGAGTCTATTACGATTTTAGAATTGTCCAGTTTTCAGTTGGCAGATGTTACACGTAGTCCGCACATTGCCATTGTCTTGATGGTAACTTCTGAACATCTGGATTATCATCCCAGCCAAGAAGCTTATGTGCAGGCCAAAGCCGGCATCACCAAATTTCAGACCACTAACGATACTGTAATTTATAACGGTGATTATCCGGGAAGTGTGGCTATCGCTGCTCATTCCCCAGGCAAGAAATTTGTGGTTAGCCGTAAGCACATCGAAGGCGACGGATGCACTGTCAAAAATAATTTGTTAATCGTTCAATTGGGAGGCCAAGAAGAGATTTATATGGCTGCCAGTGATTTCGGTTTGGTAGGACAGCATAATTGGGAGAATATTTGTGCCGCGGTTATGGCTGCTAAAGTTTTGGGGAGGAGCGATCAAGCGATTATCAGCACGATCAAGAAGTTTGCTGGTTTAGAACATCGCTTGGAGTTTGTGGAGGAGAAATCTGGCGTGCGCTACTATAACGATTCTATCTCCACCACACCAGAGTCAGCTATCGCTGCCTTACAGGCTTTCCCACAACCGAAGATTATTATCTTGGGTGGTTCTAGTAAGCAGAGTGATTTCACACAGTTGGCAGACGTGATCAAAACCAGCCAAGTGAAAGCAATTATTGGTATTGGTCAGGAGTGGACGCATATCAAAGAAGTGCTTGGCTCGACTGATATTCAATTGATAGAAGGTCTAGAAACGATGAACGATATAGTAGCGGCTTGCGCGCAGACTGCTGCCGCTGGTGATGTCGTCCTGCTGTCGCCGGCCTGTGCCAGTTTTGGTATGTTCCACGATTACAAAGATCGTGGCCATCAGTTCAAAGACGCGGTCAAAGCATTATAAATAGATTGGCCCCGTCGAGCTAAGCTCGACGGGGCTGTTTTCATCTGATTCTGCTGGAGATTGCCAGCGGAGGATTGTCGTTGATCCAGCGATGGTGCGGAAGTTTGTTTAATGGACTTCCTGGCTGAGGGTAGTAGTCGGGTATGGTTTTACCAGGACCATCTGAGCGATCAGCCTCGATCATCTGCTCGATATCCTCAAGACCATAGGGATCGGCTTTGTGCCAACCCTGCGACATCTTGGCCGGTTCGACCAGATCGTGCAGCTCGATGTGCAGTTGGATGATGCCGTTGGTAGTACCAGTGGTACCAGCACGACCAAGGTATTGACCGGCCTTGATTGGAAGACCGAAGAAAGGTCCTGAGCCGTTGGTCACTTCAGGTACGGTTGCTATCCTGCGGCTGACACTGTTGAGGTGAGCATAGATCGTGCGACAACAAGGACCGGAGTTGGAAGCTCTCCAATGCACCATGACATAGGTGCCCCAAGTATCACTGACTGCTTGATAGCCGAGACCTTCGTGCATGGAGAAGACCTCGAAGCCTTGAGCTTTGATCTCGTGACCTAGAATGACAGGACTGTTGAGCGGCCATTGATCCAAGCGGGGTGCTTGGCGGCCTGTAAGCAGGACATAGTCGATACCCAAGTGCCGGGTACCGGGCGGATCACCGAGGACTCCGACGTAGCTGGCAAATCCTTCTGCCAGCCGCACACGCGGATCAGCGAAGGGAAGATTTGCCAGAAACTTAGGCATGGGCGTCGTCTCCTGTGAGAGTAAAGGACTCATTTTCTGTGGGACGAATATAGAATAATCTTTTTCTTCAAAAGTTCAAGAGTCGGCTGGCTCCCAGAGCGGACGGTAGATGGCAGTTAAGGGACGCTGATCCTCGAACGTCCAGTGATGCCGTTGGATAGTTTGGGTGTCGGCGCTGTTACTGACAGCTTGCTCCTCGCCGAGGTAGAAACCGATGTGACTATGTTTGTCACCCTTCTCATCGATGATAGTTTCCCAGACCAAGATATCTCCTGGCATCGCTTCAGAGACTTTCTGCCACTGGAGTGCTTCTAGGTTTCTGATCAGACCGAAGACAGTGACACTGATCTGCGGTAAGAGATCACACATTTTCAGAATTGAAGAGACGAAGAAGGCACACGATAAATCACCATTATTCATGATGTCTTGCTCGCGGCCGTTGACACTAGCGTACATCTGTCTCCAAGTGGTGGAACCGACACTGTTTCGTATCAAAGCCAAATAACTTTCAGGGCGCAAAATTTCGACAATCGGTTTGGGAGATTCTAGTTTATCCATGAGATTCGATAAGTGGGAGTAGTTGAGGTAATTCAAGAATATTGGCTTCTCTATTATAGTGAGACATTGCGTGCTCCACGATAACCTTGGCCTGCAAGTTCCTTTCAAATAGCTGTTTATTTTCTGTTAGTGGCACCCAAGGATCATCATCTGATAATAATATAGTTATTTGAGAGGTATGAGATTTAACTTTAGCAAAGTTAATTGGAGTCTCGAGCCATTCTTGAGCTACCTCTCGTTCTTCTTTTGTCTCTAATTCATGAAGTGTCAACCACGGTGCGACCAATATTAATTTACCCACTGCTTGCCCTTCAGGTAACTGTTCCAGATATCTCAAAATTGTCTGAGAGCCAATACTATGGCCAATGAATATTGTGTTCTCATCAGCTAGTCCGACCTCTTGCTTGAGAAATGGTACCCAGTCGGCAATTTTTGGCTTTTCTGGGTGAGGTAACGCAGGAATAATAACCTGATAATTTCGTTGCAACAATTCTTTTTTTAACCACGGCAACCAGGCGTCTTCTGGACTACTTTCCCATCCGTGAACAATAACTACTTTTTTCATATGACTTTTCCTAATAATTAATAACAAATCCCTAATTAAATCTTATCTTTATGCTCGGAATAGAATATATTTTCACGTTTCAATCCCAAGGTTACTAACCTATCAGTCAGCCACGTCTTCATAGCTTCTTCAGTGTCGAAATTAATCTGATGATCATCAACTTTGGCAGCCCAACGGTTCACACTACGCAGTACGTCCATCTTGTTAAATACGACATGGGTTACACCATTAAGTCTGATGCCTTTCTCCAACAAGTTCCAGTCTAGCCAATTACATTGGCGCGCGCGTCCAGTCGTAGCGCCGTATTCTTCGCCAGCTTCTCGGATCTTGGTAAAGATAGAATCTTCTGGTTCAAATTTCTTCAGGCCAACATAGGTTTCATAAATTTTGGCCACACCCCAGACATTCTGTACCGAAGTGTGCGGCAGCCCATTCATCAGAGCACCGGCCACTGTGGCATGACTCGAGGTGACATAAGGATAATCGCCCCAGTCAATGTCCAAGCCAAATCCTTGAGCTCCTTCACACAAGACGTGCACTTCGCTGAGATTGTGATGGAACTCCTGATAGATGTCGATGAGATATGGTTGTAACTCCGGAACACTTTCGGCGCGTATTCCAGTACGGGCATGTTTATCTCGATAGGCCGGTCCGATGCCGGTGCGTGTAGTTCCGATTTTGGATTCGTTGCTATCTTCGTGCAAATGTTCCTCGGTGACAATGTGGGTATTTTTGGCGATAAATATTTTGTCATCGACATTAATTCCGCCCGCCTTGATCTGTGCTAACTCTTCGAGAAATTTCTTCACATTCAAGACGCAACCAGGACCGACGATTGATTTGATGCCGAAGAAAACACCGACAGGCACTTGATGAGTAACAAACTTTTTACCTTCGTGAAATATGGTATGACCAGCGTTACCGCCACCGTTGTAGCGGAGAACATGAGTGTAGCCAGCAGTTTTGCAGAGATGATGCGCTACTTTACCTTTGGCGCAGTCGCCGTATTGGAGGTCGACGATGATGTCGGTACACATGAGATGAGTGTTAATGATTACTTCAGTTCCAGTGTAGCTAGATTAAAGGGGTATTACAAGTTAATCATTGACTTCTCTGGAGAAATACATTATAAAATAGGAGCTATTCATTAACATCATAGTTTGTCGTAAGCCAGTGTCCGCCACCCACCCGCGGATACAGGGCAGATAGGGCAAGATAACTTCGAGCTTAGTTGAGGGCGAATGGTGAAATTGGTATACACGCTAGCTTTAGGAGCTAGTGGCGAAAGCCGTGAGAGTTCGAGTCTCTCTTCGCCCACCATCGAGCTAAGCTCGATGAATCTAAGGACAGAGAGACAAGAAGTTTATCGCTCATTGGTTAACCGACATACAATATTCATGGGTTCGTAGCTCAGGTGGTTAGAGCGCTACATTGACATTGTAGAGGTCAGAGGTTCGAGTCCTCTCGGACCCACCATGAAATTATCTGGGCTCGTAGCGCAGTTGGTAGCGCGCTTCCATGGCATGGAAGAGGTCAGGGGTTCGATCCCCCTCGGGTCCACCAAATACATTAATCAAGTTGCGAAACTTGTTTTTTGTTTAATTTGCATCTGTTTACACCGTGCCCAACCTATTGTAATCTATTGGTATTATGGAAAACATTGAATCAATCGCAGTAGCGCCGGAAGCACCGAAGCCAGATGAATTATTGGGTCAATATCTTGACGCCAAACGTT
>CAZPQR010000013.1:5355-14682 GCA_964588865.1 uncultured Gammaproteobacteria bacterium | reverse complement strand
AGGTCCCAAGGGTTTGGCTGTTCGCCAATTAAAGCGGTACGCGAGCTGGGTTCAGAACGTCGTGAGACAGTTCGGTCTCCTATCTGTTACGGGCGCAGAATCTTGAGGGAACCCTTTCCTAGTACGAGAGGACCGGAAAGGACGAACCTCTAGTGTACCAGTTGTGATACCAATTGCATTGCTGGGTAGCTATGTTCGGCACGGATAAACGCTGAAAGCATATAAGCGTGAAGCCGTTCCCAAGATTAGGATTCATTATCAGGCTCCTGCGAGACCAGCAGGTTGATAGGCACTACGTGTAAGTCCCGTAAGGGATTCAGCGGAGGTGTACTAATAAGCCGAGACAACTATCTAAAGCTTTGTAAGCTTGTAGATATCACCATCTTTACCAACTAGCTATAGTCTGTCCCGCTTTGACAATACAAAGCGAGGCAAGTATACTAGTTCGGTAATTAGCATATTTATTTTGTTTGGGCGCTTGCGTCCCAGATGAGATTATAAGAGAGTTAATGGCTCATGAATATTCACAATCAAAGCACTGGAGTTATCACTTTAGTCGTTTTATGTGTTGGATTAGTCGTATTAGTTGGAGCAGTATTATTACTGACGCCGATTGATCCCAGTCTGATACGTTAACAGACTATAAAGGGTGACAGTGTCTAGGTACTTTTCGCGAAAGGGTCACACCCGTTCCCATCCCGAACACGGCCGTTAAGCCTTTCAGCGCCGATGGTAGTTCCCTGCAACGCGGGGCGCAAGAGTAGGTCAGTGCCTGGACTTTGTCACTCTTTTTGTTTTGCGTAAACGCAAAACAACCCTGAGCGAAGTCGAGCTGAGCTCGACGAGCCGAAGGGTCTCAAATCAGAACCACTGGGTTCTTTTTTGTTTACTCTAGTATTTATTGACAGGGGTTTGATACTTAGTTAGGCTGAGCATTAGTACCTTATCAAGGAGGTCGATATGTCCCAAGACGAAGGAATGTGGACACTGGAAGGTTGGGATACTTTTAGTGCTCATGCTTACCCGTTACGTGGTGAATTTAACTCAGAAGCAGAAGCCAGAAAGGCGGCCGCAGCTCGACTCATTCAGCTGGAGAAAACCCAACCGACCGCTTCTTCTGGAGGACAGAGCGGCATTCAGGATCGAGTATATATCATCAGTCCGACGGGTGAGAGAAAACGTTACCTTCCTTGAAACTCTTAGGCTCCGCCAAAAATTGGTGGAGCCTTATTTTTGATAAAGAGCTCATACAACGATGAGCTCTTAGGATTTTTCCTCCTGTTCGAGTTTTCTTGACAGATGGGCTTGGCGAAATTTCCCCGGCCGCTGCATGGGCAGGTAGTCATCAATTCTAAGCGGAGAGCAGTCGCTTTCACGCCAGATTTGAACGGTCAGGCAATTATCGTCTTCTTCCCACGGTGTCGCAACTAGAACGGCAACACAGCCGGACTTAGCATTGACCCACCATGGTAACTCATCGTCAGCTAGTCTATAGCCAATTTGGGGTAGTATGGCTGCAAAATCGCTGTCACCTTTCCAAACAAAAGTTTTGGATTTGTGTTGGACTAGAACCCAACCTTTATTGGCCATCGTCCCTCCTTGAAATGTACGCGTGGAAGAGCAGTATAGCGTCTCGCAAAGGTAATGACAAGGTTGATTGATAGGGGCTTTTCGTTTCTTATTACTATGCTAGGATAGTCCTATGAACGAAGCAGCTCTCAAAGACCTCATGACCATTCCAGGAGTAGGCAAGAGTATTGCCCAAGATTTGATTGATATTGGTATAACTTCGGTGGCAGATTTGAAAGGCAAGAACCCAGAGCAGTTGTATGTTGCTAGTTGCCGGTTAGTAGGCGGACCGATTGACCGCTGTCTGCTATACGTCTATCGCTGTGCAGTGTATTATGCTTCACATAAGAGTCACGATCCAGAATTATTGAAGTGGTGGAATTGGAAGGATGGTTCCGTTCGCTCCATCGACTCCGCTCGCCGCGGAGGCCTTACTTTTGTAACCAAAAGTAAGCAAAAGTTTTAGGGACGTCTAAGCTCGCTCCGAAAGATTAAGTTAACTCGCGAAATATTGGCTCGTTTTTTAGACGTCCCTAAGACCCCTTGCTAAAGTGATTCTAATTATCAACGAGGCTTTATTGGGTGGAAAACAACACAATGAATTGTTGAATTTTTACAACGTGTTCACCTAGTCTTTTTATGGGCTCAATGGTTTGAAAAAGCTACTATGCATGCTAGGATACTTCTATGAAATTAATCGCTGACTTCCACCTCCATTCCAAATACGCTCGCGCCACATCCAAAGATTTAGACATCCGAGCTTTGGCCAAGTGGTCCAAGATCAAAGGCGTTAACGTCGTGGCTTGTGGTGACTTCACGCACCCTAAACAATTTAAAGATATTCAGGACAATTTAATTCCCGATGGTAGTGGTTTGTACGACCTCAAAGACGATAGCTCCGGTGTTAAATTTCTCATGGGTACTGAAGTGGCTTGTATCTACCGACACAAAGACGCGACTAGACGCGTTCATCATTGTATCTTCGCTCCTTCGATTGAAGTAGTGGCCAAGTTTAACCAAGCTCTGACAGATCGTGGTTGCAAGTTAGCCGCTGATGGACGTCCAATCCTTGGTATGTCGTCCAAAGAATTGCTGCAAATCATGCTGGACACCGATCCTCGTATGGTTATGATCCCGGCTCATGTCTGGACACCATGGTTTGCTCTTTTCGGCTCCAAGTCGGGCTATGATTCGGTTGAGGATTGCTTCGAGGATTTGTCTTCTCATATATTTGCTTTAGAGACAGGTCTGTCATCTGATCCGGAGATGAATTGGGCGTTATCTGGCCTGGATACATATAGTTTGATTTCTAACTCTGATGCGCACTCTGGACCCAAGATTGGCCGTGAAGCTAATGTCTTTGAATTATCGGAGGTAAGTTATGATAGTTTGATGGCAGCGATCAAGAACAAGAACCCCGAAGAGTTCCTCTACACGATTGAATTCTTTCCCGAAGAAGGTATGTATCACGTTGATGGACACAGATTGTGCGGCGTATCTTTGGATCCATCAGAAACGCGTAAGTTAAAAAATATTTGTCCGGTGTGCAAAAAAGAACTTACCATCGGAGTGTTGCATCGTGTGGATAACTTGCGTGATCGTGAATTTGGAGTTCGACCAGCGGGAATTATTCCTTTTAAGAAAATAATTCCTCTGCCGGAAATAATTGCAGATTATTTTGATCAAGGCGTCCAAAGTAAAAAAGTGCAAGATCTTTTTCACAATATTATTCTTAAGTTTGGAAATGAATTTTCTATTTTACTGGATGCATCGTTAGAAGAGCTCAAGTTGGTGATGCCCGAAGCTCTGGCTCAGGGTATCATCCGTGTACGTGAGCAAGAGGTGCATATTGTGCCTGGGTATGATGGTGTCTATGGTAAGGTTGAGCTCTTCACAGCAGCAGAAAAGACTGCCTCTAAGCAGTCAAAATTGTTCTAAGGTTAGCCTTTTCCCAAAAATAAATCATCCCGTATACGTAGCTCACCTCTAGACCGAAGTGGGGCACGTGATCGGGATGATTCTTTTATTCGAGTTACTGATTGCAATGCAACTAGTACCATCGAACGATTGCCGCGACTAACAAGAGAATATCTTGTCCATCGAAACGATATCAGGTTATTACCTGCGTCGCTTGGTGGTCTTTCTCTTAGCAGTCTTTCTCTTAGCGGTTTTCTTCTTAGCAGTCTTTTTGGCAGCTTTCTTTTTGGCCATATCGTCACCTCCTTCCCTTTTTCGGATTATGTTTCTTGTTTGTGTTGGGTGAAAATAATTTCTTACAAAAATATTTTCATCAACTACCTATATTATACAACGAATATTTTTTTCTCACAATAATAAATATAAAAAAATAAACACATCAGTGTTGTCTGATGTGTTTACAAAATTTTTCAACTAATCTCTTGATGTGTCGTTGCGATTTTTTTTCTTATCTTCGTCCACGTCATGGTCAGATTTAGCTTTCTTCTTTTGATTTAGTAGCGAGGAGTCTTTGGTTGTGATAAGAGCTTGATCGCTTAGCCGTTCAGCTGTCTGCAGCTGTAGATAAGCTTGGGTAACTTTGTTTTCTTTCAGCGCTTCTTGAGCTTGCTGTTGTAGTTCTTCGCTGCGATCAAGTAGTTTGTGAATAGCTTGCTCCTGTTGGTCATCTATCTTAGCTCGGCGGAGGAGTGCTTTGGCTTGCTCTAAGCTTTTGCGACTGGCCGCTTCTTTGTGGTCAAGTTTCTTGCTATCAAGTGTTTGGCTAGTTGATGTTGCTAAGTGTGACTCTAGGCTGACGCGCGTCATAGCACTCGAGGAGGCTTTCTCTGATAGGGTAGTAGTCAATGTTGAGAGGGTGCTTGGTCGTAAATTATGAAATAGCTGTTTACGTGAATCCAAGACTGCTTGAGCGTTGGAGCTAATATCAGAAGCTGTTTCGATATCTCCCGAATCCTGTAAACTTTCTAACTGCTGATGAAGCTGCTCTGTTTTCTCAGAAACTTCATTGCTAATAAAAGCTTCTAATTCTGGATTCAATCGTTTCTCGGCTGCTAGATTTACTGCTTCATCCAGGCGACGTTTGACCACTTCCGCTGTCCAGCGAGATTGAGCTTCTGGTGAAGTAGCAAGCTGAGCGCGCACCGTTTCGGTTAGATGTTTCTTAACTGGGTACAGCAGATCGCCGGGTAGGCTGCCTTCAGCTGCATAGGAAACTCCGATACCGGCAACCAAGATAATCAGTAAGCTGGATGTAGCCAGAGACAACACCTTCCAACGTGACCACCATGAGTCCTTGGTCGTTATCATAAGTCTGACATCCGCTGGAGCAGGATGATCCTGAAGATATTGCAGTAGCTGTTGTTTGCCGGCAGATTTCTCAGCTGCAGACAATCGCTCATTGCGTAGAGCTCGTAATAAGGGGTCTTCAATGTTATTCATAGGATAATAATTGTTTGAGTTGCTTCATGGCGCGGTGTAGACGAACTGAAATTACATTTTCTGATTCTCCGGTAAGTTGGGCGATATCTTTGGGTCGCATATCCTCGACATAGCGCCAGATAATAACTTGTCGGTGAGACTCTTCCATTTGATCGATGACTGCTAGTGCGGCCTTGGCGTCGAGGATTGCTGGGAGCTTGAGATGATGTGCTGATCTGGGTTGGAAACCCTCGTCCATTAATTGCTCCAACGATTGTTCCTGATGCTTGCGACTACGATCAATGATCAGGTTAGTCGCGACGCGATACAAGAAAGCGCGTAAGTTATCGATGGATTTACCAGCTGCTAGATAGTCCCAAGCACGGGTGAACGTTTCTTGCATCAGATCGTAGGCTTCAGTTTTCTGTCCAATGCGAAAATAGCAATGCCGAAAAATAGCATCTGAGTAGGCTTCGTAGCCAGCAATAAATTGCTTCTCGAGGTCACTCATTGTTGTATCTGACGTAGTATTTAGCTGAATCTTACTGGTCAGTACATACTACCATAAATTGCAATAAGAAAGCCCCACCAAGTCAAGTGACTGGTGGGGCTGGGGTTTACGATTCGGGGATTGCCCGAAGCTTTTCGATCAGACTCGGATCGATTTCTTTTTCCGCTCCGAAGGCCTCTCCGGGAACCGAACGAGCGAGTTCCTCCTCGGATACTGTTTCCGCGAAACCGGGCCGCAGAACCCGCGGCCCTTCCGTGGTCGGGGCGGGTGCGACAGGCGGAGCTTCGGCCCTCGCCGCTCGCTCAAGCTCGATGCCGCTGCGTTCTCCGGTCACAGGATAAGCTCGCGAATATTGCTGAACCAGTATCTCGATGGTATCTCTACCGAACATCTTGAGCATCATGTCCATGGCAAGTTGGCCGCGGAGTCTGATGTCCGATGATTCGATTTCCGATCTCAGGGCAGAGCTGGCAACGGCGGAGTATGCTTCCGTGATGGCCTCAAAAGCTCTAGCAACCCCCGGGATTTTGATCATCTGCAGAAAAGTTGTTTGATCATCATTCGATAGACCACCCAAAACATCGATAGCGCGTTGGCCGAAAATTTGAAGCTCGGGATTCTGCGAGTTCCAGGCGCCAATCGTAAGGGTCGTCATCGCCAGAGTGATGTCGTTGGTGCCCTTCTTTTGAACAGCATAGATATTGATGGGAACAGGCGTTTCTGCTGACATGGCATCTTCTCCTCTATGAGTGAAGGAAACAGGAAATTGTTAAGGGAACGTGTTGATTCGCTACTATATCAGTATATTTGAGGTTTGTCAATAGATCAGAAGGGAACAAAAAACAGCCTTTTGATTTGCTGTTCGCGTTATGGCTTAAGATTAATCTGGGGGCAAACAAGCAGCTCGATGGCTGCGCCAACCGTAGCTCATTGGGTAAAGGAGTAAAATAACTACTTTGTAATCCTTCGCCAAGGCTTCGAGTTACAACCTTCGAAGCGAAGGTTGGTGGGTCGTGCAGGATTCGAACCTGCGACCGTTTGCTTAAGAGGCAACTGCTCTACCAACTGAGCTAACGACCCATATATCTGGTGCGCCCTGAGGGATTCGAACCCCCGGCCTACTGGTCCGAAGCCAGTCGCTCTATCCACTGAGCTAAGGGCGCGTTCTTAAATCTCCTCATTACTAGGGTTATCTAAACGTCGTAACCCGATAGTAATTGCATTAAAGGCGATAAGACTATACCATAGGAACTAGCGCTTATCAAGTACAAATGACTACCATTTTCTGAAGCCTAATTCCCAAAAACCTGTGCTATAATAGCCTCAACTATGCATATTATCTATACTGAAACCGCCAAGAAGCGTCTAGACAGCTATCTGGCCGAAGTACTCGAATCCACCACTAGGTCACAGATTCAGAAGGCCATCAAGTCGGGTCAGGTCCTGCTTAATGGCGAGAAATCGACAGTTCACCACTGGCTCAAATCTGGTGACGCTATTGATTATGTGGCAGAAACTCGAGAAGAAACCGTTGATCGATCAATCGTGCCAACTATTAATTATCAGGACGAACACTACGTCGTGCTAGACAAACCATCAGGGCTTCTGGTCCATCCTACTGATCGCAACGAACAGCACACCTTGGTCAGTTGGTTACTGGAAAATTTCCCTCAAGTTAGTAAGTTCGGAGACCAACGACGTCCAGGATTAGTTCACCGATTGGATAGAGATGTTTCTGGTTTGATTGTCGTTGCGCTGGATCAAGAAGCCTATGATGATTTGAAACAACAATTTCAAGATCGCACTATCGATAAACATTACACTGGCCTAGTATACGGTGTCATCGCCAAAGAGGACGGTCAAATCGTAACTCCTCTGGAACGAGACAAGAAAAGCGGCAAGACCAAAGCTCAATCAGATCTACGTCATCAGGAATTAACCCGTGAAGCTATCACACACTATGAAGTGTTAAAACGATTCCAGCAATTTACGTTACTTAATATCAAGTTAGTAACAGGACGCACCCACCAAATCCGTGCTCATCTGCATTCCATCGGACACAGCCTAGTCGGCGACACACTGTATAGCACCCGCGATTTGAAGCATAAGAAACTACCACCTTTGAAGCGTCCCTTTCTGCACGCCTCTGATCTTTCCTTCAAATCTTTGAATGGTGAAATGGTCGACTGTCATAGTCCGTTGCCTTCAGAATTAGCTACTCTTTTGACAACACTCAAATGATCTCTCCGATCATTATTATTAATGGTCCTACTGGCGTCGGCAAAACCGCCGTCATCAAAAAATTATTTCACAGAATTCCACAGCTGCGTTCTACAATTACCTATTCTACTCGACCACCGCGGCACAATGCTCGTGAAGACAAAAAGATGATCTACGTCTCGCCTCGTCAATTCAAAGCTCATGTTGATAAAGGCGATATTTTGGAATGGGCGCGCTACGATGGCCATCTCTATGGCACCGCCAAGGAAAGCGTTACTCTAGCCAACGGCAATCCTGTGCTATTTAATATTGAAATCAAAGGCACGCGCCGCATCAAGAAACTCTACCCTCAGTGCCTAACCATCTTCATTCGTCCTGATTCAATGTCGCAGATAAAAGAGCGGTTAGAGAAACGCGGCCTAACACCGCACGAATTTAGACGCCGCTACCGGGAAGCGGGAATCGCCATGAAAAACGCTCACTTCTACGACTTTCAGATTACCAATCATCAGGGCAAAATAACCCAAACCGTAAGCCAAATCGAGCTTCTTATCCGCACGTATCTGAAATCGAGCCAATTAGAGCCCATAATTGACAAAAAGACCAAAAAAAGGTAGTATCTTATAGCTTTAGACCATTACCTTCTTTAGCTTATTTTTATAGCCGATATTAATCATATTATGTCCAAAGAACTACCAGAGCTACGCCCGGGAATGACCGTGCGGGTTCACCAGAAAATCAAAGAAAAGAATGCCAAAGGTGAAGAAAAGGAACGTATCCAAATCTTCGAAGGCATCATCTTGAAGAAGCGTCACGGTGGTGAGGCTGGCGGTACCATCACAGTACGCAAAGTATCCGAAGGCATCGGCGTCGAGAAGATCTATCCTCTGAACGCTCCGGTCATCGACAAAATTGAAGTCGTCAAGATTGCCAAAGTTCGCAAAGCTAACTTGGGTTATCTACGAACCTTCAAGAAACGCCTCAAAGAACGAGCCGCTTAAAAGGCGGTTCTTCTTTACTGCAAGAGAAATCGTAGAATCTTAATTCAAAACAGTGTACACTGTGAGTTAAGCTTTTGCGAATCATGCCGAGGTCCTGCCTGTCGGCAGACAGGGTAGGCAGGGGCGAAATTGGTAGACCTGCCTGCCGGCAGGCAGGCGCACAGCCAAACAGAAATCGTAATATGTTCTATGTTTACGCGCTAAAAAGTTTAACAAGATCATACATATACGTTGGGCTGACCGATAATTTAGCCCGCCGTATCGAGCAACATCAAGCAGGTCATTCAAAGACAACGAGACCCTATCGTCCATTTGAGGTGATCTATACCGAAACACAACCAAAAGAATGTTAGCCCGTCAGAGAGAAAAATACCTTAAATCAGGGGCAGGCAAAGAGTTTCTTAAAACCATTAATCATGCCGAGGTGGCGAAATTGGTAGACGCACAGCCTTGAGGTGGCTGCGGCCGAAAGGCCTTGCAAGTTCAAATCTTGTCCTCGGCACCAACCTTCGTTTACGAAGGTTGTGACCCGAAGCCTTGGCGAAGGGTCACAAAAAAATTAATACCGTTCCCTTCCGTGACCAGCTACGGTTGGCAAGCCATAATCGGGACGCATAGCTCAGCTGGTTA
>CAZPQR010000013.1:0-5255 GCA_964588865.1 uncultured Gammaproteobacteria bacterium | reverse complement strand
GAATCCTAGTGCGTCCACCACTCTAAACAAATAAAAAATAAAATGTTCGCTCGAATTTTCATTAGCCTAATCATGATCGTTGTTGGCTATATCATGGTTTGGAAAGCCAACTGGTTCCTCAGTGCCATCGGAAGTATCGATAGCGCCGAAAAATATCTTCACAGTGAAGGCGGAAGCAGGCTGATGTACAAATTAATCGGTATCGTTATTATCATCATAGGCGCACTTTATATGACCGGATTATTGGAGCCGATGATGCTATCCTTATTGCGAACATTTTTCCCAGCAGTGATTTTCGGCAGTAATTCCTAAAATTTATTCAAGGGCCCTTAGCTCATTTGGTAGAGCACCGCGTTTGCAACGCGGGGGTGGCCGGTTCGAGCCCGGCAGGGTCCACCAAAAAAATCCCGTGAGGGACTTTTTTTATTTTCTAGGAATGAAATGGATCGATATAGGGTCGCTTGAGCTGTTGTTTGTTGCGCTCCCATTCCTCCTGCTTGAGATCTTCCAAGACCGGACCAATCTGTTCGCTGATGGCTTGGAGCAAAATCTGATTGTTCAAAGAGAAATGATGGCCATTAGTTTTGTCAGCCAAGATCAGACAGCCGGTAACTTCACGACGATGTTTGATCGGGCAGAGGAGCATCTCTTTGGTCGCGTATTTGGCGGTGGCAAACTTCTTCTCCCAACGCTCGGGCGTGATCAGTAATGGCTTACCGGTATTGAAAACTAAACTCATAACAGTATCGCTCATTAGATTGATGAATTCTGGTACCGCTGAGCCACGATAACCCAAACTTTTCTCCACGCGGATCCTTTGGGTCAGTGGTTCGAAGCCAGCGATGAGAACTTTCTTCACGCGGAAGAGTTTAAGCAGATCAGCTAGCAACGCTTCAATCAATGGCTGACGTCGATGATAGCTCGAAGCGAGCTTGCTGAGAGCAAAGAGCGTTAATAATTTGTGATTGGTGCGACTCAATCGTTCGTTGAGCATGCGAATGAAGTAGAGCTGTGCTTCATGTGAGGCTCCTGGATGTTCTCGAAATACTTTGAGTAATTGATACAACGACAATTCAAGTACGACTGTATCAGGATAGAGTGCTCGAGCGGTGTGACTATGACTGCTACCTGGTGAGTAAATACTGGTCTCCCCGACAACATCATTAATTTGGAAAACAGCCAACGGCTCGCTTTGGCCCAAGACGCTTTGTTCGATCATTACGGCGCCTTTGGTGACGATATACACTTTGTCGCGTTTGGAACCTTCTCGATAAAGAATAGCATTCTCCTGTAAGCTAACAGTTTTGACAAAACTGGCCAGCTGTTTACTGGCAGTTTTGTTGAAAGCGCGGAAGAAGGGAATTTTTTGCAGCTCTGAGACGAGCATAGTTATTCAGTAGAGTAGGCGATAGCTGTCGGTTCGTCGATCAAGTCATGATCGAGTAACATCTTTAGGTGTTGATCCATCGACATCATACCGAGATCAGCCGACGTTTGAATAATAGTTTTGATTTGTGGAATCTTATTTTCGCGGATCAGGTTGGCGATAGCTGGGTTATTGACCAGAATCTCACGAGCCGCTACGCGACCGCCGCCTTTGCGAGCCAATAATTTCTGAGAAATAATACCGGACAGGGAAACGGAGAGCTGTAAACGTACCTGAGCCTGCTGATGTGGTGGAAAGACATCGATAATACGATCGATCGTCTGGGCGGCGTTATGAGTGTGTAGTGTCGCCAAGACGAGGTGTCCGGTTTCGGCTAGAGTAATGGTGGCAGCAATAGTCTCGAGGTCACGCATTTCTCCTACCATGATGACATTAGGGTCTTGGCGTAATACGTGTTTCAAGGCGCTGCCAAAGCTAATCATATCAGTGCCCAGCTGACGCTGCTTAATAATACTTTTGTTCGGTGTATGGATGAATTCGATCGGGTCTTCTAGGGTAATAATGTTGGCGAAGCGAATGTCATTGATACGTTGAATCATAGCGGCCAAAGTCGTCGATTTACCGCAACCAGTCGGTCCGGTGACGAGGACTAGACCCTGAGGTTTGCTGATCATATCAAGCGCCACTGGCGGCATGTCCAACTCTTCCATGGAAGGGATGACGGTGGAAATGACACGCGCCACCATGCCCATGTTGTCTTTCTCGAAATGCAAATTGATACGATAGCGGGAGAAACCTTCAAGTTCGTAGGAAACATCTAGCTCACGTTCGCGCAAGAATTTTTCTTTCTGAGCATCAGTAATAATACTCAAGATCAATGATTCCATGTCAGCTTTCTTGATCACTGGCATTTCGGGAATCATTTTCAACTCACCATCGATACGAATGATGGGAGGTTTGCCGACAATCAAATGTAAATCAGAAGCTTTCTTTTCGCTAGCAATCTTGAAAAGTTCGTTGATGTTCATGCGCATATTATAACATAGAGAGTTAGTAGTTGGTAGTGAGTAGTTGGTAGGAAAATGTAGAATGAAGAAATAAGAATTAAGAGATTAGGAGGAGGGAATAGTTTTAGAAAAGAAAAGACCCGAGATCAATGAATGATGTCGGGTCTGATTTATTAGTCGAACCGCTGCTGTTGAGCTGTGGCGATTTGCTTAATAATCGGATGAACTTTTTTGCCAGCCTTGAAATCTTCTAACCCTTGTTTGGCTGCTCTGAGGATAACCTTGTCTATCAAGTGGGCTTCATGAGCGGCATAGCCATGCATCGCGCGATGGCGAACCTGAAACAACAGGTGTTGTCTTAGTTCACGCTTCTCCCCACGTTTGGCTTGAGCCACGATACGATTGATAAATTGTTGTAGTCTGTCCAGCGCAAGATTCGCAGTGGCTAGTTCTTGAGCTTTGGTTGGCATAGCTACTCCTGTCGGTTGTAAGTAAAGAACTGCTAGATTGACCATACCTTACGATAGGGTCACGAGGCTGTCAATTTACTCCATTGGATATAGCAGCTATCCAACGGGGTAAATAAAATCCGCCTTGTCAGAGGTGCACAAGGCGGATATTGGTGGACGCAGTCAGATTACTTGTCGTTCAGAGCATCATTCACTTCGGCAAGCGTCAAATGGTTGGTTGTTCCGGCGAAAATTAGTTCTAACAACTTGTCATTACACCGCACGCTCTGTTCCACGACGGTTAGAGCCCTGAGGACTTCTGCTTGATCGCCTATGTAGATTTTCGTACGCAGTTTGGCTAAAAAGTCTCTCCGAAGATTAATCTCAGTCTGGACTAGCATCCATTTTCCCGCTGAGTCTTGGATAGCAGGCTTGTCACTCATTTCATTGGCCATAGGTCATGCTCCGTTTTTGAGGAATATCAACGTACAAGGGACAATCTTAACCTAGTATAGAGATTATAAATTGTCAATTTGTATTAGTTACTTTAAAAATCGCCTGGCACTATTACAGTGCCAGGCGGATAGCAGAAGTAATTATGGCGCCTAGGCCGTGGCCACAGCGACAATAATTACGAGGATGATGAGGAGCAGGGTTGTGATATCTACCGCGGCGGGACTGAACTTCCTCTCTAGCCAATCAATTGGTGACCACATAGCAGGCTCCTTACATTGGGCAGCTGGGTACAAAAGCACTTTAACGCTAGTACTATTGATAAAATTTGTCTAGTATTCGATACCTTGGCGGGCGGCGATGCCCTTATAGAAATAGTGTTTCTTTAATTTCATTTCTGTCACTAGATCGGCGGCCTCGAGGATTTTCTTGGGAGCTCGCCGCCCGGTTAGCACCATCTCAATATGCTCGGGTTTATCTTTCATCAGCTGCAACACATCTTTAAGTTTCAACATTTTCAACTTGGTAGAGGTGTTGATCTCATCAAGAATGATCAGGTCGTATTTTTTGCGGAATAAAGCGCGTGCTAATTGCAGCCCACGTTCGGCTTCAGCTTTGTCTTCATCAAGGATAGAGAAACGGAAAGGTGTGCCTGGTTTGAAGCGGACCAAGCCAGTGACAAAGAAGTCTACATTTTTAAGCAATGGCAAACTGTGCCGCTCACCGTATTGGAAGCCGCCTTTATCGAAGAAGATGATAGCTACTTTTTTACCTTGACCGGAAGCCCGTAAGGCCAGTCCGAGGCTGGCAGTTGTCTTGCCTTTGCCGTCACCGGTGTATACATGTATCTGACCAAGGGAGAATTTTTTATTCATTGATGATAATCAGGGGCGGGTTTGAAACCCGCCCTTGCAATTAATGTATTCGCCTCTATTGATTAGCTGCAACCCGTTGTCTCTCCGCAATCCACACAGAGCATACACGATCCGTTACGTTTCATCTTCATACTGCCACAAGCGCCACATTGATCACCGGTGAAGCCTTGTTGACGAGCGGCGTCTTTGGCATCGAGGTCAGCTACTTTCTTCTGTTCGGTATGTCCGTTGGTCTGAATGGTGACAGTGGTGTGACTGAGATCCATCGGTAAGGTCTTCTGCGGGCTCTCTGGTTTGTTCTGCACTAGATCGATGCGTTGCAAATATTCGAAGCCTAGGAGGCGGAAGACATAATCCATGATCGAGGTAGCCATCTTAATATTGTCATGGCCCTGTACTACGCCGGCTGGTTCGAATTTGGTGTAGGTGAAGGTGTCGACATACTCCTCTAAGGGGATACCATATTGCAAACCTTTGGATACCGAGATAGCAAACATGTTGACGAGAGATCTGTAGGCAGCACCTTCTTTGTACATATCAATAAAGATCTCACCCAAGCGACCATCAGGATATTCTCCGGTACGGACATAGACTTTGTGACCACCGACCAAAGCTTCTTGGACGAAACCGCGACGTTGAGTAGGAAGTTTCTCTTGAGTGCCGCGACCAGCAGTTACCATCTGATGATATTCACGAGCACCGACCGTTTCATCGACATCGTCGGCCATGGCTAGTTGTAAGAGTGAATTTTCGTCAGTCGTAGAATTGAGTGGTTGCGATAATTTGCTGCCATCACGATAGAGAGCGACGGCTTTGAGCATGTAGGTCCAGCTTTTCTCATGCACCGACGCCACTTCAGCGATAGTAGCTTCGTGAGGCATGTTGATCGTTTTGGAGATGGCACCGCAGAGAAATGGTTGTGTAGCGGCCATCATCGTCACATGAGCATCATAAGGGATATAACGTGTACCTTTGCTGCCGCATTTGTTGGCGCAATCGAAGACAATATAGTGCTCGGGTTTGAGATGTGGAGCGCCTTCCAAAGTCATAGTACCGAAGATATACTCGTTGGCTTGTTTGATTT
>CAZPQR010000012.1:11532-14850 GCA_964588865.1 uncultured Gammaproteobacteria bacterium | reverse complement strand
TCATCAGCACTCCCCAACCGTAAGATGGCCAGAGGAATTAGGGTTAACAATAAGACGCGCGGTTTGAGTAGTGGTAAGAACAATAGCGGCAGGAGCATGCCGAGGACGATTTGCAAATTTCCAATATTAAGCAGATGACGAACTATTTCAGAAACGGTCGGGTGCCAGATCCAATTATAGAAATTAAGAAACTTAGAACCACCAATGATAGAAACTTGGCTGGTGATAAATTGCGTCAGCGCAAACCAACTCAAGCCAAGTGCAGCCGGGGTGAGCCACCACTTCCAATTTCTGCGATCCCAGCCAGCCAAGAGTGAGAAACCTAACAACATGATAGCGATATCTTCGCGTGTGCTAATTGCTAGAAGAGAGAAGATAACGAAGCGAGAGAAATTCTTCTGCTCGTACCAGTAGTAGGTCCAGAGTAAGAAGAACATCGACCACGGTACCAAACTAAATTCGTACAAACTAATATTGTGAATCAGCGGATTTACTAACCACAGGCCAGCCAACAAGCAAGACATCTTGATCGATAGATGATTACGGCTGATACGATAGAGTGGCCAGACACAGGCCGCTAGTGTGATTATTTGGAGCAGCAATAATAATTGTGGATCGGACCAGAGCCAATACGGCAAAGCCAAGACCAGTAGCCAAGGAGATACGTGGTCGGCCCAATAGCTAGGAGGATGGATAGCATTGCTGAGGTTATGACCATGAACTAAGTTCCACAGAGAGTTATTGAAGATAGCCAGATCCAGACCGTTATAGAGGTAGAAGTGGTACTTGGTGAGTACGGCAGCCCCGAAGGCCAAAGCGAAGACCAGAGCAGCTCCTAGGAGCAGTATGGGGGGATTGGATACTAGTCGGGACCAAAGATGTTTCACGAGAAACATTGTAGCAGTTAGGCCATAATCTAGCTATTGACAATTATCTATATACATTGTATATTGATATATTCACGCTGTTCCTTGAACCTATCTCCAACTACGAGGTGTATCATGTTCGCCAAGAATTCTCCGATCTTTCTGCTTCTGGCGCTTGTTCTCACTGGCTGCGCGACTCATCCGGTCGTTCAGATCGGCAGCGACAGAGTTACCAAACAGGCTGTTTTCATCGGTCAGGATCTGGAAAGCAAAGAAGAACCCTGGATGAATGGTTTTATCGCCAACCTTTCTGATTGTGACCTGACTGTTCTGCTACCCTATGATTTTGAGATCAATATCAGGGGTGCGTGGCAGAACGGGCCGGAAATAAAGCTACCCCCGCAGATGAGGACTGATGGCGCTGATCGTGTCCCTCTCCTCATACGAGTCAAACCAACACTTCCGGGTAGGGAGTACAAGATCCCTTACCGCTTCCACTGTGCTGGAAGAAGTCAGGATTGGAAGTATTTCTACTTCGAAGTGAATGGTCGCGCCCATGATGCCCCCTATGGTTTTGATTGGGAGATGCATTTCGACAACAAATAAACAACGTCCCCATTGAGCTCAGCTCGATGGGGACGTATTTATTTTTAAAACAGAAGAAATTAATTCGTTCCACCGGTTCCGCCACCGCCAGTAGTAGAACCACTTACAGCTGCACCTAAGGTGTTAGCAATGAAGGTGGCGATCGAATATCCTGCCAAGACAATGATTAGACCAATGGTTGCGCTTTGTAATGTAGCTTTGGCGCTCTCAATAGTTTTCTCATTGCCACCGCTGGTCATCCAACGGAAACCAGACCAGATAATCAGCAGTAAGAAGATGATACCAAGGATTCCGAGAAACACTTGAATGATATTAGCAATGACAACTTTGATATCAGCCGGAGCGTCAGTGCCGTAGACACGTTTACCAATATCGGTAATGCTATTTAGAACTTGATTGTTCTGCTGGGCTAGACTGATGCGTGGTGCGAGCGCTAGAGCGAGCGCGGTGTAAAATATTTTTTTCATAGTAATTAATTAGTTGGTGGGTTGGTAGTGGCCGGAGCAGTGGCTGGTTGACTCAAGTCTGACGATGTAACGCCGATAATCTGTGAAGCGATGAAGTAGGTGATGACATAGGCGCCAATTATGATAGCTAAGCCAATGGTGGCGGCGCTTAAGATGGTCTTGGCTTTGGCGATTTCTTTCTCATTGCCATCACGACCACCGACCATCCAAGTATAACCAGCATAAATAATTAGCAAGACGAAGAAAATCCCTACGATGCCGAGAAGTGTGATGACTAGATTAGCGGCGAGGGATTCGATTGACTGGCGGGGAATGCCGGTGCCAGCGACTGCTTCTTGTAAACCATCTTGAGCTTGTGTTTGTGCCTGAGCAACGTTCACCAGCCAAGAATAAATAGAATGAGAGATCATGAGGGATATAGTGTAAGCCCCAACCCATCATCAGAGATGACGGGTTATAGTCTAGACTATAGTGGGTTATTGTCCGCTACCAACAGCATTGCTGATGTTTTGGACGATGAAAGTGGCGATAGCGTAAGCAGCTAGGACGATGACCAAACCGACGACGCCGGCGCTGATCAATTTCTTAGCTTCATCAATCTTACCTTCGTCACCACCGGAGGTCATCCATTTGAAACCGCCGAGCAAGATAATAAGAACAGTGAGGATACCCAAGAAACCCAAGATGATTTGAACAATGTTACCGATAGTAGTCTTCACATCCTGTGAAGGTAGACCACCGAAACTTTCTGGCAAATCGATAGATACTTGAGCTTTGGCAACTACTCCGTGGAATACACCAGCGAGAGCGATGGCCGGAACTGATAGTAAGGAAACGATTTTCTTCATGTACTCACCTCCTTTCAGGGATTAGATTATCAATACCAATAGTATAAATATTTTTGGCCGAAAAATCAACTAAGGAAGCAGCGCTTTGAAGACGAAATTAATCACTGAATAACTGATAAATATCACCAATAATCCCAAGGTAGAGTAGATCAATGTCTCTTTGCCTTGTTTGACGCGGTCGGCGTTGCCAGCTGAGGTCATCCAGAGTAATCCACCCCAGATGAAGGTCAGGAGAGCAATAGCACCGACGATGCCCATAATACCGATAATGATACGTCCTACCAATTGTGGGATGCTCTGTACACCATCGCCCAGAGGATTAACCAGAGTAACTGGAGCTGGTGGTTCGGTGTCGGGATTGGGCGTGTCAGCTTGTGCCCACGTTAATGTCGGTAGTAGCAAAACTAGCGACAGCAGAAGATACAAATATTTTTTCATGATGATTAATTAATTACTTTCAGGATAAGGTGCGCAACAGTACTGATCTTTGTTGGAGCAGAGTGAAGCGTCTTGGAGACAGTAGCCAGGATA
>CAZPQR010000012.1:0-11432 GCA_964588865.1 uncultured Gammaproteobacteria bacterium | reverse complement strand
GTGAACATATTATTGTTGTGGTTGATAGGTTTGCTGAATTTTGGTTTCAGCAGTTTGTAAAGCTGTCGCCGGATTGCTACCAGCAACGATGGAAGTCACCATGTCATTGAGATATTGTTGGGCCAGCGGGAAGTTGTAACCTCGGTACCAGCTCTGAGCCGTTAGGAGGTTCTGCGCAAATGGTCCAATAACTAAATCTTCTTGTTGTTTGCTTACTAAGCTGCGTAGGGCAGTGGTTTTGCCGGTCTTATCCAAGAATGGTTGTACATTGGCGGCTTGAGACATCTCATAGACTGCCTGCCAGGCTAGCTCGGCATGTTTGGATTTCTTGGCTACGGTATTGACCCAATAGTTGGCATAGGTCACAGGAGTGGTGGCTCCTTCGGCTTGTGGTACTGGCACCACGTCCCAATCAAGACTGGGATTGGTGCGTTTGATCAGCGGAGCGTGGAAAGTGTAGCCGAGGAAGTAGGCGAGGCGACCGGCGGTGAAGACGTCCAAGGCATTGGCTTGATCTTTGTTCCAAGAATAGACAGTAGTATTGGGTCGAGCGAAGCTGGTATAGAATTCTAGAGCCGACAAGGCGCGTTTGTCGTCAGCAAATGTCACGTGATTGTCCGATGACATCGTGACACCTACTTGAGTCATGAGTAATGACAGAATGTCGAAGGCATTAGGTACGTTATTGGTCGTACCCAGGGCGATAGTCGATTGCGCGAAAGTGCTATCAGGATTGAGTTTAGAAATTTTGGCCGACTGTTGGACGACTTCTTGCCAGGTTTTGGCTGGTTCGGCGATACCATTGGCTTGTAATAAGCTACGATTGTAGAACAGAGCCATGGTATCGACGCTATAAGGTAGTCCGTAAATAGCGTTGTTGTCGACTACATCTTTGTAGACCACGTCGAGGAAAAGATCTTTGATGTTTTTGGGACTGTAGCCATTGTATTGTTGGAGACGAGTGATGGTTTCTTTCTTGATCGTGCCTTGGACGTATTGTACTGGTACTGACATGACAGCTGGCATGGGCTGACTGTACTGTTCGTATTCGCGTACCCAGGTATTGGGGATCATGAAGATGTCAGGACCTTTGTCTTGAGCCCAAGCTTTCAATAATTCGGAGGCATATTCATCAGCTGTGAAGGTGCGATAGTTAATAGTGATCAGCGGATGATGCTGATGATAAGCGCGCGTCAACAGAGCGATATCTTCTGGCTGCTCCCAGACACCCCAATACTCTAGAGTAACTGGTTTGAATGAAGCTACTTGCACTCTGCTCTGCAAGGCGGTGAAAACTACGGCTCCGATACCGACGAGAACGAGGAGTATCAGACTGATGAAGAAAAATTTATTTTTGAACATATTATTTTTGTTGTTTCAACCAAGCTTTGAGAGGTTTCTTGAGCTCGGGGTGCTTGAGACCAAAGGAAACCATCGCCTTTAGGTATTCCAGCTTATTCCCGCAGTCAAAATATTGACCTTGGTATTCGCAGGCATAGACAGGTTCGTCGTGACTGAGATTTTGTAGCGCACCAGTAAGATATATTTCGCCAGAAGCGTCAGGTTTTAGAGCTCGGATATAAGAGTAAATATTTGGAGTCAAGACGTAGCCACGAGTAGCTGCTAGGGTAGATGGAGCTTTAGCAACTGTTGGTTTTTCAATAATTTTACGAATTCGATAGGTTGTGTCGTCAATTTTCTTACCATCAATGATGCCATAACGGCTAACGTCAGCTTTGGCAATGTTCGTTACACCAACTACAGTGCCCCGGTGTTTCTCATAGGTTTGTATGAGTTGTTTCATCGCAGGAATCCGGCCATCAACAACATCGTCAGCCAAGAAAACGGCAAATGGTTGATCGCCAGTCAATTTCTCAGCCTGCATGATGGCGTCACCGAGACCCCTTGGGGTCGGTTGTCGTACATATACGAACTGAGCCATTTTAAAAATTTGAGCGATTTGATGGAGTAGATCAATTTTCCCGCTCTGTCGTAGACGATACTCTAGCTCAAAGTTACGATCAAAATGATCTTCGATGGCGCGTTTATTTTGATTGGTAACAAAAATTATTTCTTCAATACCTGAAGCCACTGCTTCCTCGACAATATATTGAATAATTGGTTTGTCGACCAAGGGCAACATTTCCTTGGGTTGCGCTTTGGTCGCTGGTAAGAAGCGAGTACCGAATCCGGCGACGGGGATGACTGCTTTGGTAACTGAAGACATGAAAAATGTGAGAAATTGATGCTAGTAAACTGTCATTATTATACAAGATTCAGCAGCGTTTGTATATTGCGTTGCTTGGTATTATTCCGACACCTTGACACTAGGGGCAGATTTATTCTCTTCATTTAGGTATACTAGGTGCAATGAAAATTCTCTATACCATTTGTGGCGACGGTAATGGCCATGCTTTCCGTAGCTCGGTAGTAATCGATCATCTGCTACAGCAGGGGCATGATGTTTTCATTGTTTCTAGCGGCAAGGCCTATAAATATTTATCGCAGAAATACCCCAAGCATCTAGAAGTGGCGGGTTTGAAATTGGAATACTCCGGCACCCGGGTCAAGAAGACGCGTACCATTACCAAAAATTTAGCCAAGGTCAAAAGTTTACCCCAAGATCTACGAGCTCTTGGTGCAGTGGTTAAGTCCTTTCAACCACAGGTGGTGGTCACCGATTTCGAACCTTCAGCTAGTGTAATTGCCTCGGTGTATGATTTACCTTTGATTTGTATCGACAATCAGCACATCATGACCGATACTCGATTGGCGATTAAGAAGGCTGATTATCCTGATTACCTTGTTACCAAAGTCTACACCGAATCAGTAGCGCCTAACCGCGACTATTCGCTTATCACTTCCTTCTATTTCCCACCCCTGAAGAAGAACCGCGAAGGTCAGAGTTGGTTGTTCCCGCCATTGATTCGCTCGGAGATAATGTCAGCGGTGCCGACGACAGGAGATTATTATTTTTGTTACTTAACTGCTGATTGTTTCGATCAGTTTTCTTCTGTCTTGGCGGCTACGGGAGAACGGTTCGTCATTTATAATGCTAGTCCTCGAGACTTGGGTCCCCAATTTATTTTCCGAGAGTTCAGCGCCACTGATGTAGTGCGCGATTTGGCAGGTAGTAAGGGAGTGATTATCAATGGTGGCTTTACCTTGATGACAGAAAGTTTATACTTAGGTAAACCAGTGCTGTCTATACCTATCAAAATGCAGTATGAACAGATTCTCAACGCACGCATGGTGGAGGCGTTGGGTCTGGGTATGATGACCAAAGAATTGACGACGGATGTTTTTCAATCTTGGGAGAGTAAATTGGCAACTATGTCCCGTGTGATCAAGACGTTAACCTTTGATAACCAACTTTTGTTACGAAAGTTGGATGAACTTTTAAATCAACTTTCATAATCTATGTCTCAACCTCGTGTTCATAGTAAGGCGTTGCGCTGGTTTTATTTCTGGTCCGGGATCATCGCTACTATTGCCTATCGTATTATAATTTTTTTGGGTCAATTCGGTACCACCACCGTCAAGACAGTGTGGTATATCGGTACGATTGGCTTTATCGTCTATTTCGCTCATCGCTATGAAATATCCGAACGACGAGCCAAAGTAATCGCTGATACGCAGCTGTTGGAGACCGTCGAGCACACACCAGGATTGTCGGCCAAAGAGCGTCAAGCGCTGCTCTATGTCTTACACAGCTTAGAATCGTCCAAAGAGAAGTGGAATTATATCGTTATATTCGTTGTTTCTGGCTTGGCTCTGGCTTTGGCGGTGTATACGGATTTTATCGCGCGATAATAAAACACCACGTCCGGCGCCCTGGCGCCGTAGAGACGTAAGATATTGCGTCTCTACCTGATGGTACGTGGTGTTTTTATTTACAACAATTTCCTACGAGACAATCGCACGCTATTGAGCACCACTGAGATACTGGAGAAAGACATAGCAGCCGCTGCGATGATGGGGTTGAGTAGACCAAAGGCAGCGAAAGGCAAAGCGATGATATTGTAGATGAAAGCCCAGAAAAGATTTTGTTTGATCGTACTAAATGTTGCTCGTGACAAGGCAATTGCCTCTACGATTTTCATGGGATTGCCTTTGACCAAGACGATCTGACCAGATTCTATGGCGATGTCAGTACCGTTGCCCATAGCTATGCCGAAGTCTGCCTGTGCCAGAGCTGGAGCATCATTGATACCATCGCCGACGAAAGCTACGCGGTGATGACGATTTTGCAATTGAGTCACGGCTGCTACCTTGTCGTGTGGTCTGACTTCAGCGATGACCTGTTCGATACCGGCTTCGTGGGCAATAGCTTTGGCTGTATGTTCATTATCACCGGTGACCATGATCGGTTCGAGTTTCATTTTTCTTAATAGAGCGATAGCCTGTTTGGCTTCTGGTTTCAGTGGATCAGTTACTGCCAAGAGGCCGGCGTATTGTTGGTTCACGATGATGGCGATGACCGTTTGTCGTTCTTGTTCCCAGGCAGTAGCAGTAGCTTGAGCAACATCGGGAAGATATGGTTCCAACCAATGAACGCTACCAACCATAATTGATTGTCCGCCTACTTTGCCTTCGATACCGTGGCCAGGATTATTTTTGAAATCAGTTATTGTGCCCAAAGGTAGATTGCGGCCATTAGCTGCTTTGACGATCGCTTGCGCCAAGGGATGTTCTGAACGTTGTTCGAGGCTGGCCGCTAGACTCAGAAGTTCTTCTTCGTTGGTTGCTGTTGTTATTTGGGTCACTTCCGGTTTGCCTTCGGTTAGAGTACCTGTCTTGTCTAGCAGCACGTGGGTGATAGCGGTGCCACGTTCTAGCGCTTCACCGTTCTTGATCAAGATGCCGCGCTTCGCTCCTAGCCCAGTACCAACCATGATAGCTGTCGGAGTAGCGAGTCCCAATGCACAAGGACACGCAATCACCAGAACCGCTACGGCTGACAAGATGCTAGTGTCCCAGCTACCGCTAACCAGATACCAGCCGAGTAATGTCAGGAGCGCTAGCCCCAATACTGCATAGGTGAACCAACCAGAAACAGTATCAGCCAATTTCTGAATCGGGGCTTTCTTGGTTTGTGCTTCGGCTACCAATTTGGTGATTTGTGCTAATACCGTATCAGCTCCAACCTTGGTAGTTTCGACGATCAGCGATCCATCGATGTTTATAGTTGCACCATAGACGGTGTCGCCTAGGGCTTTGCTGACAGGTACACTTTCTCCCGTCAACATTGATTCGTTGACATGTCCACTACCGTCTCTGATGATGCCATCGAGGGGGATTTTTTCCCCTGGTTTGACCACCAATCGATCGCCCACCTTGACGAGCTCGATCGCGATCTCTCGTTCGCCCTTGTTAGTGATCAGATGAGCGGTCTTGGCGCCTAATTCCATTAATTTCTCGATCGCTGCACTAGCTTGGCCGCGACTTTTGGCTTCGAGGTAGCGGCCCAACAGAATCAAAGCGGTGATGACAGCTCCGGTTTCGAAATAGACATGGGTACCTCCAGTCAGTAGACTCCACCAGCTATAGAGCAGAGCCGCCAATGTACCCAATGATATGAGCGTGTCCATGTTGGCTCGCAGATGTGACATCTCGCGTACCAGACCGCGGTGAAATTCCCAGCCCAGATACAAGATAATGACACTACTAGCCAGAGCGATACACCAAGTGATGAGATCTTGCCCTAGAATATCTTGGCCACTGACGAATTCGGTCATGGCCAAGATCAGAATCGGTACAGCACCAGCACTGGCTAGCAGAGCTTTCAAACGAGTGTGACGGAGTTCGGCTTGTTGTAATTGATGATGCTCGTGTCGTGATTGATCGTGGACAATTTTGTAGCCGTTTTTTTCTACTGCTTGATGTAATTGCTGTTCCGATGTTTGTCCTTCGTCGTGTTCGACGCTGGCTTGGCCGGTAGCGTAGTTAACTACGGCTGAGGTTACTCCTGGTAAGGCTCGTAGACTACGCTCATTATTGGTAGCGCAGGCAGCACAGTGCATGCCTAGGATATCAAAATTAGTTTGTTTCATGATGGAAGATTAATTGATGACGGTGAAAGCTGCTCCAGGGGTAGTCATACCCATCGGACAGCCAAAAGCAATCTGACCGGCCTTACTCGGTGTGAAGCGAATTGATTTGATACTATCGCCGGGTAGGATTTCCTGCACGTTGATAGACTTGGCGACAATCACATGAGCGCAGCCAGCTGCTTGGGCCGAATCGATACGCCACTCGACGGGAATGCCGGCCTTAATCGTGAAGTGCGCTGGTAGATAGTCATAGTCTTGAACCTTCATAGTCACGACTTGTACGCCATTGATGACGGGAACTGTCTGATCAGCTGTTGGCTTGGTCGGTAAAGTGAATCCTGTCAAAGTCAGTCCATTGCCGATGTTGATAATGGCTAGAATAATCACCACTAGGCCGGCGCCTATTTGTATGAAGCGTAACCACTGGCCTTGGAGGAAGCTGGTCAGAGCAGCGATCGAGATAAGGGCGGGCATGGTACCGAGAGAGAAGGTAAGCATGATCAGACCACCACGAAACCAATCACCCTGACTCAAGACATAGAGCTGCAAAGCTTGCGTGAAGCCACAAGGGAAGAAGAAAGTAGCAGCACCGAACCACAGTGGACCGGCTGCTGATAGTGGTTTGCCGGATTGTCCATAGATAGCGTGGGCAATTTTTTTCGGTAATCTGATTTGGAATCGATGTAGCCAAGGGAAGAGGTCGAGTAACTGTAAGCCGAGCAGGAGCATGAAGACGCTGGTCACGATCAAAACGATACCGCTGTAGATGGGACTCAGGGTTAAGGCTGAGCCGATCGCTCCGATGGCAGCTCCGAAGATAGTATAAGAGGCGATGCGACCGACATTGAAGAATATTTGCGAGCGCATGATTTCTGAACCGGTCAGCTCAGGATGTAATTCTCTTTGGGTCGCGATGATCGATAGCAAGAGTCCACCAGTAACGGACATACAGGAGGAGAACGATGCTACCAGACCCAGCAGGAAGATAAAGCCGAAGCTCATTTGATCCGTGACACCTAAACTACTCGGTTCGAAGCCGAAGCCACGAGCAGCGATATAAATTACTGCTAGTATAAGTGTAACCGCTCCGACATCTGTCAGTTTGTCGGCTAGGGATCGATGTTTCTTTTCAGTGAGCAGAGTTTTCGTACTGTTATGGTTAACGACACGATACCCGTGTTCGTTAATTACTTCATTGAGTTTATCGAGGGGTATGGCTTGTTGGCAGAAGATGTGAGCTCGGTTTTTGGATCGTTTGACGATAACTTTGTCGACACCAGGAAGCTGGCGCCAGGCGTGCTCGATCAGAACTTCGCAGGCGGCGCAGTGCATGCCCTCGATGTCGACGGTTTGTTGATGTTGTGAATTCATAGTCTTAAATAATAATAGCAAAAACAGTGATGATAATCACACGAACTATTATTTAAGAATAGAGTTTCGGTTGGAGTAGACCGCGATAAATAAATGATGCTAGAGGCGGGGTTAGTGTTAACCATCGCTGCCGCCAACGCTGTCGTTGTTGCCGGACAGTTAGCGTTATGAAGTGACTAGTAGATTTACGATTAAGGCAGAGTAGTCCAACCAGCAGAATAAGCAATGGGCTAATACCAAGAAATAGATTTTCCCAGCGATCTATGTGTTGAGCTAGAGTCATGGGGCAGATCATTGTTTCGTGCGACATCAATGGGCAGTCGCCAGCCATGGAAGCATCCGTACTATTCATAAAAGCTAAACTATACCAACTGGTAAGGATCCAGACAGCGGCGAGCATAATGATTAGTAGTTTCCCGTATTTCATAAGCCAACCATAGCATAAGAGTGTGGCTGTATCAAGCTAATATTGACAGTTTGTGTCAATACGAATATACTTAGGTTACCTAACTATATGACCAAACCAGTACGTTCCCATGACCTTGATCGTCTGATTACCTTACTCTTTAGCATGAGTCGGCAGATGAGAGAGCGTCTCCACCATGAAGCCAGACCAGAAGGCTTGTCGATGGTCCAATTAGGCGCGCTACACATGATCCAAGAAATGGCCGAACCTAGTATGACCGCTATTGCCCAGCAGCTCTTCATCACTCGTCCGTCGGCTACCTCATTGATCCAGAGCTTGGTGCGCAGCGGTCATGTGCGCCGGACATCGAGCAGTACCGATGGTCGCTCAGTTCGATTGACGCTAACGGCCAAAGGTCAGCGGGTCAGGCAGAAAGCGCTCGACATGATGGAACAACGGCTCCGTCAGACACTCCAAGTACTCAACCCTAGCGATATTCGTCATTTATATGCTATTTTAACTAAACTAATACCCTCCTAATAAAGGATTATGAAATTCACCAAGAAAAAAATTATTATCGGAAGCATCATTTTGGCCGTTGCCGTCATTGTTGTTATCAGTGTCGCCGCGTCCCAGAATAAGAAGAGCAACTATGAATATGTGGTGGCACAGAAAGCCGACCTTCGCCAAGAAGTATCTGTCACTGGTACGGTCAAACCAGCTCAAGAGGTTGATCTAGCGCTAGAACGAAGCGGGCGTGTGGCCGCAGCTTATGTCAAAGTTGGTGACCGAGTACAAGCGGGTCAGACGCTTGTAGTACTAGATAGCGCTGACGTCGCCGCTCAATTACGCCAGGCCGAGGCTGGAGTACGCAGCGCACAAGCTCAGCTATCTCAATACCAAGCAGCTCTAGCCAACCAACAAGCCAAGCTGGATGAGCTCAAGAACGGCGCTCGTTCAGAGGATGTAGCTGTGTCGCAAGCTGCGGTGGCTAAGGCCGAGCAAGATTTGACCAATTATTATCTTTCCGCTCGCAACACTATCAATGACGCCTACGCCAAAGCCAATGACGCAGTTCGTGCCAAAACTTCGGCTATCTTCACCTCCAATACTCAGAGCTATGCTTTCACATTCGCTACTTGTGATTCCCAGAACGCCAATGATGCTGCTAGCGGTCGCTATGACAGTGAGAACGAACTGAAAACCTGGCAAACAGAACTACCGACCTTGACTGCTAGCGTCAATCAATCGGCCTATGATTCACAAATCATCAGCACTCAAAATCATCTGAGCAAGATTGCTAATTTCTTGATGGCTTTGAATCAGACATTGACCGCTCCTTGTGCGCTTTCCAATAGCGCCTTGGATACCTATCGCACCAATGTAGCTACTGCCATTACCAATGTAAATACTGCCAGTACTAATGTGGCCACTATCCAACAATCCATTTCCGCCCAGAAAGCAACCGTTGATCAACGACGCAATGAATTGGTATTGAAACAAGCCGGTCCAACCGCAGAGCAGCTAGCGGGACAAGAAGCAGCCGTCAGACAAGCTCAAGCTTCACTTGATTCACAGACTGCTCTGGTGGCCCAACAGGTAGCAATTGTCCAAAACTATCAAGCGCAATTATCTAAGAATGTTATTCGCGCTCCTTTCGCTGGATTGGTTACCAAGCAAGACGCCAAAGTCGGTCAAGTGACCTCGCCTAACGTTGGTCTCGTGTCTCTTATCACCGATAAGAAGTATCAAGTAGAAGCCAATGTACCTGAAGCTGATATTACCAAGATCAAATTGGATAATAGCGCCGATATCACCCTTGATGCGTATGGTAGTGATGTTAATTTCGGTGCCAAAGTTGTCGCCATAGATCCAGCCGAGACGTTGGTCGATGGTGTATCGACTTATAAAGTTACTTTCGAATTTTTGCAGGATGATGAACGAGTCAAATCTGGTATGACAGCCAATATTACGGTATTGACCGATACTCGCACGCAAGTACTATCAGTTCCACAGCGAGCAGTCGCTGTCAAAGACGGCAAGAAAATCGTTCACACCTTGATCGGTGACGCCAAGAATCCGACACTATTGGATGTAGCTATTACTACTGGTTTGGTCGGTTCGGATGGACAGGTAGAGATCGTTACTGGACTGCAGGATGGTGACAAGGTGGTCACCAGCCAAATTAAATAAGCTTGTCGATGGCTCTGATTGAACTCAACAAAGTAAGCAAAGAGTTTCATACCGAGGATGTCGTTACCAAGGCACTCGACTCGGTTAGTTTCTCTATTGATAAAGGTGAATTCGTAGCCATCATTGGTCCTTCTGGTTCTGGCAAGTCAACGCTCTTACATATTTTAGGTTTTCTAGACGAAGCTTCATCGGGACAATATCGCTTCAATGGCAAATTGCAATCAGATTATAGTTCGGATGATCAAGCTCGTGTTCGCAATCAGAGCATGGGCTTCATCTTCCAATCTTTTAATCTGCTACCTAAGACGACAGTTTATAATAATGTTAAGTTGCCACTGCTGTATTCTTCTATCAAAGAATCAGAATGGGATAATTTGATTAAAAAAGCAGTTCACGCTGTCGGCCTCGATCATCGTATCAATCATTTCTCATCTCAATTATCTGGTGGAGAGAAGCAGCGGGTAGCTATTGCCCGGGCTTTGATCATCAACCCAGAAGTTATCTTTGCTGACGAGCCAACTGGTAATCTTGATTCTAAGTCTGGCCAGCAAGTGATGGAAATATTGCAGTCGCTTAACGAGAAAGATGGTCACACTATTATATTGATTACTCACGAAACCTATACAGCCGAGATGGCTAGTCGTATCATCGCCATTAAGGACGGAGAGATTGCCAGCGATCGCGCAGTCAAGAATCGTCGTGACGCTTCCAAAGACTTCATAAAATAGTATGAAATTTTACCACTCCTTCAATACCTCGATCATCGGTCTCAGAACCAACAAGAGTCGATCAGCTCTGACCATCTTGGGTATTGTGATCGGTATCATGGCCATCATGATCGTGGTGTCGCTCGGACAAGGAGCGCAGAATTTAATCCTCGGCCAGATACAAAGTATCGGAGCCAAGACAATTGGGGTTGTGCCCGGAAGACAGCCGACTGGTCCAACAGATTTCATTAGTACGTTCACCGATTCTTTGAAGCAGAAAGATTTGGAAGATTTGCAGAAGAAAAGTAATGCCCCCTACATCGAGAAAATAATGCCGATCGTCTTTGGTAGCACGGCTGTTACGTATACCAATAAGGTTTATCGTCCTACTATCTATGGCCTCAACCCTTACTTCGAAGATATTTATAACATCACCATGGATTCTGGCCGCAACTTCACCGACGATGAAGTGCGTAGCTATGCCGATGTAGCTATAATCGGACACAAAGCAGCCGAGAAATTATTTGACACTCAAGATCCAGTAGGGCAGAAGGTCAAGATCAAGGACAAAACTTTCCGCATCATTGGCCTGATGTCGCAGAAGGGCCAAAGCTCGTTCCTAAATTTCGATGACGTCGTGATTATTCCTTATACCACCGGACAACGTTACATTTTCGGCATCAAACATTTCAATCGTTTCGC
>CAZPQR010000011.1:13349-15588 GCA_964588865.1 uncultured Gammaproteobacteria bacterium | reverse complement strand
AGCTCTTTGCCAGTAAACTTATACTTATTGCCAATATCTTGGGTACTGGCAGTGGCTACAATAGCACCATAAGGAGTGTACTCCGTACGGTCGATCATATTGCCGAAACTATTGGTAGTCAAAGAACTAGAACCAAGGTGGTCGGTCAAGACATAGTATATACCACTATTTGGACCCGATAAAGGCTCTACTGCCAAGTTGATATTACCTAAGAAATAGTGGTTTCGAGCTACACCATTCCACTCTTTCTCATAGTATTTATCTATATAGTAGGTAACGTGGTCGGAAGCAGAAGGAGCTGTGTTGGGTAGAATATCAGGTTCGATGGTTAGGTCTGTCGTAGTCGCCACATCTTCCATTGAAGGCAGCGGTTCTATCACTACTGGCTCTGGTACGATAGTATCTGGTGTAGTTGTAGGCAATTCAAATGACCCGATTGGTAAGGGTTCAAGGTCCAGAGATGGCAGAGTATCAACGTAATTGTGGGATTACAAAACTATTGATATTGATTAGGGATACTCTTTAACTGAATCTCTAGCGACCAATCCACCGGTTTTTTTGTAGAATCAAACCAAGCAGATCCACTTTCTATCCATTTCTGTCTATTAGATTTGATACTAGTTATTGAAATATCTTCATAGCCAAACTCACAACCACAACAATCACATATTTCATGTGAGGGTGTCATTCCGTCTACTCCCCATGGATAAAATTTCATATATTTTAATCCGCAGATTCTACAGAAATCTTGTTGCATAAATTTTATTTCAGTGAATTAAAGTAATCAAGGTTAGTTTTAAAACCATGAATCGAAGGGTTAGGTCTAAATAACGAGGCCGGTACACCATTTTCAGAAACTCCTAGGGTATTCGTGCTTGGATCATATATTGCAGTCCTATTATCTTTTAGACTTCTTACCAATGATCCCTCTGGAGGCTTTGTCAAAAAAGTTTCAGCTTTTCTGGCATACTGATCTGCGGTCTTCAATTCAGGAAATTCTGAACGATGCTTTGTCCAGTGACTTTCTATATTCTTGGCCGGATCACCTGACTTACCTGGAACAAAATTTGATGATTGTGAATTATCATCGTTCATAATATTATGAACACCTAAAATGGCAACTCCATACCCATGACCCGCTATAGCAATACCACTTGCACTTACTGCTGTCCCTATCAATGCACCCGCGCCAGTTGGACTTAACACTACTGCCCCAGTGCCACCCCCAATTGCAGTAATAATGCCGAATGCCGTTTCAAACGCACCCTGCATCAAAGACATCGCATCACCCACTTTCTGACCGGTGTTATAACTTGGATCATTACTCTGTACTCGTCCATATCCAAAGGCATTGTTACTTAAGATGGCATTGCCAGCACCATTCATCTTCTGTAGCATGCTATTCCAAACACTCTCATTCCCATCAGGATCAATCAAGACAACAGGATTATTACGAGTATAGGCATAACCATTCAAGCTCTGGGGGTCCGAGAGTACTTTCATGAGCTTGCTCATCTGAAGTCCGTAAGGATCAATAGCCATAAATCTACCTAGATTCTGACCATAATACCTCGCACCAAAATACTGCAAATTCGTCTCAGGATCTAGCTCTTTCCCCGTAAAGGTATAGCGGTTGCCTGAGTCTTGGGATACCGCTGTAGCTGCCACTTGACCAAAAGGATAATACTCCGTTCTTTCGGTCATATTGCCATAGGAGTTGGTTATTAAGGAACTAGAACCCAAGTGGTCTCCAAGGGTATAGAAGAGACCGGCAGTACTACCTGATAGGTTATCGGTAGCTAGACTAATAGTACCAAGAAAGTAATGATTCTTGGAAGAGCCATTCCAGATCTTTTCGTAATACTTATCAATATAATAGGTAGCAACGTCTGAAGCTGCAGGAGCTGCGTCTGGAGTCGGGTTTTCGAGGGATAAGGCTGATTGGTCGGTCGTAGTCGCCGAATCATCCATTGAAGGCAGCGGCTCTATCACTACTGACTCTGGTAAGATTACTGGGTCAGTCGATGTCACGACTGTTTCGGGAGTTGAAGCTGGCACTTCGAAAATACCAATAGGCAAAGGTTCTACTGGTTCCACAGTCAATGTAGGAGTAGTTGAGGTACCTTCTGTTTCCACCGTCTGTGCAGTAATTTCTGCTCCAGCACCTCGGTCAGAGGCCGATCCGAGTTCCGAGTTTCCAGTTTCTTGATTATTAGAATTTTGAATTTCTGTATTGTTT
>CAZPQR010000011.1:0-13249 GCA_964588865.1 uncultured Gammaproteobacteria bacterium | reverse complement strand
CACTTCAATCGGCATGGGCAACTTCCCTGGTGGCGGTGTCACTACTGGTGGTAACTCTCTCGGTATGCCGAAGATAGGATCAGGACATTGATCGGGATGTGTTTCACAGTCTACTCCTCCGCCAGCCGGAACATAGACTAACGTGTGTTTCTTGACTCTCTGATTGGCATGGTCGTACAAATATTCAGTATGATCCGGTGAGCCAGCGACAGCGCTGTACGTCATACGATCGCGCCAGTCGTAATTCTGATGATCTTGATTGATATAGACTACGTTACCATTGTTATCGTAGGTAAGCGTGGTCGAACCGGCAGTGCGGGCTTGATGAGGATTACTCAAAGTATAGGTGTAATTTCCCACTGGTGTACTCGAGAGAATATTACCAATGGCGTCATAGGTGTAGATATGACTATAGTTCGCTCCCGAACCAGAATTGGTAACAGTGGCAGAGATCAAACGATTCAAATCGTCATAACCATAAGTCACGTTCTTAGCCAAAGCAGTCTGCGAACTATCCACGATCGTCAGGATATTACCGTTGGCGTCATAGGTGTAAGCAATATCTTGCAGCACGACGGCACCACTGACCGTACGGATACGAGTCAGCCGATAGTTCTGATTGGCATCATAGGTGTAATCAGTCGTGACATTATTGCCTCGCTGCAAATGAGCAATCTGTCCCATCGGTGTATAGGTGACACCCGAAGCCAAGACAGTGGTCGTGCCGTTCTTGACCTTATTGACCTGATTGATCTGACCGACGGCATTGTAGAGATAATCGATGCGTTCACCTTCAGGATAGGTAATAGAAGTCACGTTGCCATTCCAATCATAGGCATAGGTTAAGGTGTAACTAGTACCGTCAATTGTTCGCACGACTGTCAGAGGTTTACCTTGTGGATCGTAGGTATAGACTGTCGTGAGACCATCACTACCAACGACACGAGTCAGGCGTCCGAGCTGCTTGGTTCCCTGATCATACGTCATAGTGTACTCGGTACCGGTCTTACCGGTGAAATTCTCGGTCAGAAGTCGGTTGAGTGCGTCATAACTATAATTCGTAGTTTGGGATTTGAGATCGACTTTGCTCAAGACGTTACCGTTCTTATCATAGGTATAGGTCCAATGTCCTGGATTGGTCGTGCCAGCAGTATGTACCATATCTTGCTGGGTCAGATTATCCAGAGCATCGTAGGTGAAAGTGCGAATATTGCCGAGAGCATCGGTGATCTTCTTCAGCTTATTGGTTAAACTATATTCATAATTGGTGGTATAGGTGGAGCCGTTATTGAATTCGTCTACTTGAACTAAGTTACCGAAGGCATCATTAGTCAATTTCTTGACCTTGCCGCGAGGATCGGTAATCGTTGTCACCAAACCATCATACGCATAGGTGGTAGTGCCGGTCGGAGTCATTTCGGTCAAAGGTCTGCCTTGAGCGTCATAGGTTGTTACTTTGGCGTTGGTGAAGCTGGGGCTGGTGTTGAAATCAGCCGAAGCAGTGAACGTCGGTAATGATTCTTTGGCTAATCTGCCTTGGCCATCATATTGCTTATAGGTCGTGACGTATTGATTACCTGCTGCCAGTGATGATGTCTGAATTACTCGTCCCAAGCCATCGTAATATTCTCGTGAGGTGGTATAACTTCCTGATTTGAAATAATCTTTGATTTCGCGATAATGATTCTTAGCATTACCGAATGGCGCTGGCTGTTCATAGTCATTCAAAATTGCCTGCGCCGAAAGGGCTATGGAGGAAACTCGAACTTCATCAATATACCCGCTATATATGCTTGAGCTTCCACGTCTGGTGGAAAATTCTGTATTAGAAGAAACATTGGGGTTACCGGATGAGGTAGCATTTGCTCCGTTCACATTGTTGAATTCTTCCTTACCATCGACAAACAAATGACCGGTTTTATCTTGACGCGTCACAGCGATAAGGTGCCATGCTCCGTCATTCACTGTGGTAGTACTAAACACTCTCACTTGATGAGTCGGGCCATCGCTGTCTTGTTGAAACGTAAAGCCGACTTTTCCCACCAATTGCTGGCCAGTCAAGCTGGTATTCAACCACACTGTCCAACCCGGTACATTTCCAGAATCTCCATGTTTATTGACTATAATCTGCGGATCAGTGGAAGTTGACTTCATCCAAAATTCGATGGTGAAATCATTTTGATCGAAGTTATAATTTGCCGCCGGAGCGAGCTGAATATAGCCACCGCTCGTTCCTTTAACTTTGTAAGCCCCATCAGCCGCTCCATCAAATCCTGACGCTGACTGTATCGGACTAGCCTCACTTATAGATGCCGAGCCCGCTGCGTTACCCTTCTTATCAGAAGAGCCCAAAGTTCCATTCATATGCCATAACCCCGTAGTAGAAGCATCATTACTTAATTCTGACTTATTCTTACCATCTGCCGCATCACTATAATACACTTCCTGTTTGGTAATGAGTGAAGCAACATTGGCAGGATCAGAAACTTCTTTCTTGGTCAGTCGTCCCCAAGCATCATAGGTATATTTCTCTTGATAGCCATTAGGATCTCGTGAATAGAGTAATTGGCCGGTAATCGGATCGGTCTTGGTCACCGTTGAACGTCCCAGAGCATCGGTTGATGTCGCGACAAACATGTTGTCACTATCATAACTTAGTGTCGCGGCGGTGTTATCTTTGGGATCTTTCTTGGTCAGCGGTAATCCGAAATTATTGTAGGTTGTCTCAATATCAACAGCATTAGACTTGAGATCCTCTTTGGTGACATTGGCTTTGTCGACATCACCGAGGAGAGTTTGCTGATCATAATAGAAATCTTCTGGCTTACTCTCCCCTAGTCCAGCAACAGTCTTGGTCTTAGGCGCTGCCAAAATATGTTTAGTACCGTTACTAGCGTATTCGTAGGTGGTTGTTTTCTCATCACCAGTGATATTGGTAAACGTTCCATTGGACAGATTAGCCGATACCAGCCCTAGATCAGATTCGGTTACTATATTGCCATTGCTACTATCATAGCTGTACTGCTTGGCTTGGCTAACAGGAGTATCATCGGGAGTAAAAAATGGATTGTCGTTAAAGATCTGATCTTGGGTTCTAGCGATATCAGATATTCTTATTTCGTCTATGATGAATGGGCCAGACAAGCTACCACTACGAGAACTGAAGAAAGTAAGCGAGGCAGCGCCAATCGTTTCATTATTGAGTGTTACTGGTCCTGATGCTGCCAAAGCTCCATCGATATATATCTTGGCCGTGACGGTATCCATGGTAAAAGCATAATGATGCCACTCACCTAAAGTTATTGAGTTTGCTGGCGTTTTCAGATTCCAAATGTAACGATCGTGTTCCGAAAGCCAACGAATGGACTTATCAGTTTCAAATTCTGCATATGTACCATGATCATTGTTATCACGTTTACCAAATGGCTTATAAGTTGAAGTGCTTCCGATGTGCTTGATCCACAACTCAATCGAAAAGGAGCTATTGGTAAATGTGGTTAAGCCGGGAGCGTGTAAACCGTGATCAGTATTAGCCGGCGTGCGGAAGCCTCCATTAGCTATCCCAGTATACCCAATATCACTATCCAAAACATTCACGATTTGTAAATCATAAGCAGAATTACCCGTCGCATTTACCAATTTACTAGCAGCCCCTTGTGGGCCATCAAGATGATATTGAGCTAAGGTGTGACTTGAAGGTGAAGGTGTTGATGATGTTGAGGGCCAACTCGATTGTAGCTGCGAGGCTACCGAGCCAAATGACCTTTTAGCATCGATCGCCTGACTATTCCATTGACTGCTACTTTGGGCTACCTGTTTATTGCTGGCGTCAAATGTTTTAGTCGTCAGAGGTTTACCATGCAGATAATAACTAGGATCGAGTGACGTCAAACTACCGGTGGCAACTTGATACGTCGTCTGACGAGTCGAACGAGTAGGGTCGTTGGTGACATTGAGCACTGAATAATGTGTCTGCCCCTGTCCGTCGGTAACTGCGGCTGCCTTACCCGTAATTGCGGTGACCAAGCTAAATCCATAGAGGTCACGAATATTAACACTAGGATAGCTAGCGCTACTCCCATTACTATAGTTATAGCGTATCCCATTGCTATTGATGCCGTCAGATACAGCAATGTCTTTTACAACCGATATATTGAACGGCATGTTTGGATTTGTAACAAAACCAAACTGATCTATTTCTTTAACTGAGTTGCTATACTCATTATATATTATTGATCCTGATTGATTCGATATATTCTTCAGTACGTCAGCCTTTGCGGATGAACCATAATGTAGTTCACGAATCGAAGGACCCCATGACTCCATTACATCAAGTGAGCCATCGCCGTTAAAATCAGCGATGCCAAAGGGATTAGTTACATTAAAATACTCAAATCCATTTGTGGAACGCTGAATAACTGTCGCACCTTTTATTCTCACACTTGCAGAAGAACTATTGACTGTCGCCCATCGAGTAATCATTGTTGAATCCTGAATATTGTCGTTATCAACATCAGTAAATGAGGGAGCATATTGATAAGATGATGAATCAGAATAATGACTAACCTCATCGACTGGTCCAAACTGAGAAGATTGATTCAACCCACTGCCACTGTTTAGGAATACATCGCCACTGTTTACATTATAATCTGAACCAACATAGCATCTATATTCATAAAAGATGTCTATCAGACCATCATTATTTATATCGGAAAAACCATAAGGAGTACCTCCATATTGGAAACATTCCTGCTTACCTGCAGTAACTGACAAATCATAATTCGTATTTAACTGCCAGCTTCCTGAAGGTGTTCGAAGGTAGACATGAAGAGTACTGGTAACTGTAGACGGATTATCAATAAAGACAATATCATCAAACCCGTCATTATTTACATCGAGAAAACTTGTCGAATTAATTGCTCTATCTGATGGTGAAGTAAATCCCAAAGCAACTGGTAATGCAGGGTGAGACTGCTGAATCCAACCAGAATCAGAGTTTATATAATAATCAGTTGCTGTGATAATATCTGGCCGGTGATCACCATTAATCTCTCCGACCGCTATAGGGATGGTGGTCCGATAATTGCAAGTATAAGTGCCTTGAAAAGTAAGACTATAAATGGGAGATAAGGCCCATCCCCCATTTCCATTATTTAAATAAGCATTCATTGACAATACACTATTTGCACAACCTATTCGAAGATAATCAACTTTAGCATCTTGATTAACATCAATAAACTGGTCTCTTTTGCTTTGGCCGCTTGGTAAAGACTCGCCCAATGCTTGACCGCCAGGCAAAGCATAATCAGCCGAAGGCGAAGAAAACGAAATCTGTGATGTGGTATAACTCAAATCTACCCGATCCTTGCTATACTCCTGCCCCGCCTGATACGCCCGCGCTTGAATAGCGGTTAACAATTTCTTCAGACCACCCTGATTCAAGGTATAGGTCAGATCGTAAGCACTTGTCACCACGCCTTTGACTTTGACTTCGATCCGATGCAATAAATATTTGGTCTGAACAGCGAAGCCAGTTTTATAGGAAACAGAAGTCAAATTATCCTCTGTCGGCGTACCGCTCGCAAAAGGCTGGAAATCTACTTCATAGATACCGTCAGTTGAACCATTACCGGTGTAGAAGATTTTCTTGGGGTAAATCTGTCCACTGTCTTTGTAATATTCATAGCGAACATAATTATCATTGGTATCACGGATTTCGGTCAGCATCCATCTGTAAACCTTGGTGCTATCAGCAGGATTATCCTGACGCGAAGCAGTATCAGCACCAAAGGTATATTTGATACCCATCTTGTCGGTGACGATCCAGACGGAAGCGGAATATTCGATCTTGGAGAAATCATCTTCAATCTTCTTACCATAGGTACCATAACCATTGGCATCGACTGAGATCGGTTCAAGATCGGCATTACCAGACAGATTGAGCGAGAAATAGTTATCGCTATACAATTTATCGACACCAGTACGCGCTTGACGTTCTACTGCCGGCATAGGAATGTCCCAACCAAAACCAACAAACGAGCCAATATTGACCCGCTGATGATTGTAATTCAAAGCTACTTGAGGTTGGAGATTGTTGCGACCAGCAGGAATAGTAATAGGATAGGAATAGTTGAAAGCGCCACTAAACTCATCAACGTTATACTCCCCTACATGTTCTTTGGGCTGCGCGCCAGCATTGTCGCGTTTGGCCACTGGGTCAACTACTCCCGGATCTGGTGTGGTTTGCGTTTCTTCCGGGTTAGGTGTTTGTGGTTCTTCGGCGACTTTCTGATCAGCCGATTTCTTAGCTTCCGGAATAGCTGCAGCATCATCCGCGGCCGGCAAAACTACCGTTTGCGAGCTAGCGGTTGACGAAGACGTGGCATTATTGGCAGCTTCGGCCAATGCAGGAGCCACCGCATTAAAACTTAGCAAGACCATCAAGGTCGTGCTGAAGATGCGTAGTGAGAGGCGTGATTTCATATGATTAATTAAATTGATTGATATATTAATAAATTCTACGAGCAACTAATTCAATACAGTCATGGCTATGCAAACCGTTAGGATTATGAATCTCCGTTGTGTGATACTCATTACAAATTACTATATCCCAACCCGAGAATAATTCTTGTAATTCCTTTTTATCAAAATAGGTTACGTTGGCCGAACGTTCGTTCAAGGGTGTCCGATTGGAAAATACATTTATGATAATTAACTCCTTAGTATTATCGATGAGTTTCTTTATTACAATTTCAGGTTGTTTGAGGAAATGCAAAACATTCATGGCAATGGTAACATCGTAGCTTTGCGGGAGATTATAATTGGAAATATCTTCATTCACAGCAGTAATATTGCTTTGTTGCGATAGATTCTCGATAGCAGTTGTATTAATATCGAGAGCCGTAACCTGAAAGCCCAAAGCCGCCAAGAACGTAGAGTTCTTCCCATTTCCACACCCGACATCCAGAGCAGTACCGTTGTGAGGCAGCAAGTGAATAAATCGCTTTACTAATTCAGATGGGAAATAGTTCATACAAAAATTTTATATCTTTGACTATTTTAATTTCAAAATTGAAGCTAACAGTTTTGGTTTTGGTTTGCCTATTGCTTGTGCTGTGTAGCGAGGAAATAGGTTAATCAATGAACTTTTCAAAATTAAGTTGTCTACCAGCCATTCTCGTTCCCGATAGGAGCATTTATTGTTTTCAAAATAGTCGTTAAATAGTAGATGCAACAACTCATGGCCAATAGTCTCAATTGCTCGCCGCTTATCAGCAGCGGTTCTCAATCGAATATTGAGTGTGTCAGGACATTTATATCTACCCTCGGGGCCAAAATAGCTAATATGACAAATATATTTGGTTGATAACTTGGCATGACGAAATTGGGAAACTTGACTACTATAATCCTTCTCAATCATTCGCCATCGTCGTTCCAATCTCGAGACTGCTTTCTCAATTGTTGGCTTGACCCTATTAATTTCCTTGGTTATATCTTGGGTCTGCTTAGGCCAAAAAATAGGGAAATTCTCACGGTCAAACCATGGCTTATCAACCAAAAGCTCTTGGATGTAGGCCAATTCTCGTTTATTAGAGATATCGAATTTAATTGATTTCATAAGTTTAGATGATGGGAGTAATTAAATTACTCCCATCTAAAAGATGACCAAGGTCACTAAGGAGCAAGTTAAACTAAAGTGACCAATAGTAATCATGATAATAACCTTAGTAGCTTCTTAGCCTTGACTTCTGCCTCAGCAACATATGATCTATAGTCGGAAATTCTGGTTAGCTTCCCGTCAGACAGAACGAACGTTGCATCGAGTCGAGAAGTTTCTAAGAAGAACCTATCATGAGTCACCATAATAACAGTGCCTTGATACGTGCGAAGGGTCTCCTCCAAGGCCTGCTGTGCTTCCACATCAAGATGGTTAGTGGGCTCATCAAGGATCAACACGTTAACTGATTGCGCGGAAAATAGAGCTAACAATAGTCGTGCCCTACCTCCTGGACTCAAAGCACCAATAGGCATTCGAGCCTGACGCTCATCAAAACCAAATTGAGCTAAGGTCGTATGCGAATCACGAAGATCAAATCCGGTAGAAGTGGCAAAATAGTCTAGCACCAGCGATTTCCGTGGTAAACTATCATGCTCTTGCATCATATTGCCGATCCTGATGCCAGATCCAATCTTGATAGTGCCTGAAGTCGGCTTGGTTCGACCAGAAATAACATTGAGCAAAGTCGACTTGCCGACACCGTTATTACCCAAAATAGCGATACGTTCACCAAAAGAAATATCTGCAGATAGAGGTCCGACAGTAAAATCGCTACCATTCGAAGCAACGACATCTCGTAACGATATGTCTCTGTTACCGGCCTTGGTCTGCACATCAAGAGGAATGGTGAAGGGTTTTCTTTCGAAAGGCCGTTCAACCTTATCCATTTGATCGATTCTTTTCTCGATAGCCTTAGCTACCTTGCCTGCTTTGGCGGCTTTGTCACGCTTGAATCCACGTAGATGTTTGTCATTGTCACTTGGGCTCCAGCTAGCTCCTCGTAACGCGCTAGCTTTGCTTTCTCGGGCGCGTGTAGTCAGACGATCGATCTCCTCCTGCTGTTTATGATAGTCGTCGTTTTGTCGTGCTATCTTGGACTCCGAAGCCAAAATATAATCACTATAACTACCACCAGTCACCGTGACTGTATGGGTATGCCAATCTAGATCCAAGATGCTAGTGGCGACTTTGTCGAGAAACCTTCTGTCGTGAGAAACAATGATGCACGTGGCGGAGCTTCTGGCGAGAAAATCTTCCAACCAAACTAAGGCTGGAATATCCAGATTGTTGGTCGGCTCATCTAACAGCAGAATGTCAACGCCTTTGAGCAAAATACCAATCAGGGCTACTTTGCTTTTCTGCCCGCTACTAAGCTGCGAAATAGACCGATCCAACTCCACATCATTAAGCCCGAATCCCACCAGCATAGCTTCAGCTCGATGACTCAAGGTATAGCCATCGATATACTCGAAGCGCTTCAAAGCGTCTTCATACTGTACAGCGATCTCCGGTCGATCTAACTCCGAGGCTAAGTGCTGTATCTCACGCTCCAGAGCATCGACGCCCGTCACTTCTCTTAAGTAATCAATGATGGTTACATTTGAAGTAAGGCTGGTATCTTGTGCTAAGTAACCAATATTGGCACTTTTAGCTATTTCTATGACACCAGCATCTGGTTGTTCTAGACCAGCTACTATGCGCATCAAAGTAGTTTTACCCGTGCCGTTGTGTCCGACGAGGGCAACTTTTTGACCGCGCCCAAGAGAAAATGACACGTCAAAAAGTACGGTCAGTGACCCAAAACTCTTTTGTAACTTTTTGACTTTTATCATATTAATATGAATCTATTGACAGCAATAATACATTTATAAAATAGCAATCTTGTTGTTAATGTTATTTACGAAGCTGCCGAAGCAGCTTCGTAAATATTATCTACATAAGTAAGCTGATACTCCCGCACTCATCTTTAGACACCACCACCGACCACAATCCCATGCCCTTTCGCAAGTTCTGCAGTCTTGGCAACGTACTCATGAACGAGTTTCAGAGATATATCAGGGCAACAACCGCGGACAAAATCACTTATTAGCTCGTCCATCTCTAAACAGTCGGCTATCAGATATTTAGGGGCTATTGATTCGAGATAAGCCCTGTCAATTCTTAGCCCGAACTGTTTGGCCTTCTGTGATGCAAACTCTGGATCGTGTAAGTATCTAAACGAATGCGATCCAGGAATTGGACAAAGTGGACCAAAATCTAGTGCAGCGAAATTCTCAGGAAACTGGTTAACCAAGCTCCTGAGGTTCTGGAAATTGTCCTCCATTATAGCAGGGGTAATACCTAGGTGTGTCAAAACCACCCCAGCAGTGATTAAACAACCCTTACTCACCACTTTGTTCATGGCTATCATATTGTGGATCATAAGGACATTATCAGCACTACCTCTCTTTACAGGCTGTTTATTCATAACCTGTAGGGAGATTTCAGACAGACCATCGAATCCGATGAAAAAGTGATCAAAATTTAAATCACTTATCATGGAATCGATACGCTCAGGCTTGAGAGCAAACGCCTCAGCACGTGCATAACCAAAGAATCTGGGTCGCTGCTTCGGCTTAATATCAGCATACCATTCTGGAATACTACTAGCCATGCGTGATAGAAGCGGCCAAAACGTTAGCGGTAGCTCATCAGCAGTTACGTATAGATAGTTGTAGCCCTGACGATATGCGTTCTCGACAATTGCCCAGGCTTTATCCGCCTGAACCGAAGCAATCGTAGATTTGCCAGGTATTATTCCGCAAAAATCACAGGCATTTAACGGAATATTTTCTTGTCTTTCGCCGGCAAATTTGATACACCCCCTTCCGATATCGATCACGGTACTTTTCAAATGGCCGCTCCTCATAAAAACATAGTTGGAACCTTGACCTTCAAGATACCGAACGGTATGAGGCAATACAGTATCGGCCAAAGAGTAATCGACGAGCGGCAATACCAGATATTCTTGCATTCCCTCGCTGTTCTTCTGAATGGCGCCTGTGGAGTCACGATAAACTAACCCGGGGTAACTTTGGAGACACTGGTCCTTTTTTTTCACTAGGTCAACAACGAAGTGACTAAACCCCATCACTACGTCATTGCCATAAAAACCAAAATCAATACACGGTTGATTTAGCATTACTCGTTCATAAACTGCAGAGAAATGATCGTTGCCAAATATGACAATCGTGGCGGGATTAAGCGACTTTGCTTGAGCAGCCAACTTAAGGGCACCAACGTAACTTGAGGTCAATACACTAATACAGAGGGCACGAATATCGCGGGCGTTCTGCGTAATATACTCAGCTATGACATCATTCGAATAAAGCGCTCCATCAAGATACTTCAACTCTACATCCAGAAATTCTGACGCCAGATCCTTCTGGACTTGGCTCATGATCGTTAGTAATCCTAGGTTCGGGTAGATCGATGCATTTGCGCTTCTCGTATGCTGGAGTGAATCTCCTGGATTTACGAAGACTAGCGTTTGCCGTGACATAACCGCCTCCCTTGAGATGTGGACTAACCTTGCTTTTCGGAGATGTCGGCTACTTTGCCATGTGCAATCTCCAACAGATCAACAACTTTCAAGGAAATTAAAGTGTCAGACTGACCACTACCAATAAAGACCTTCTCTTTGTCTTGGATATTCATATCTACTAAGATAGTGAGGTCATGGTAGTCTCCTATGGGAGAAACCGATCCTGGCTCTGTGTCAGTTAAACGTTTAACATCTAACGGATTAGCCAATTTGAGGCTAGGATCAGACAAAGACAAACGGATCTTATCTAGACTCAGCCTTAAGTTACCGGGAATCAGTGCAATAACAGCTGAGCTTCCCGTAAGAACCATAGTCTTAATAACCTGATCAAGATCACAGCCGCAAACATTCTTTACGTCGATGGCCGTGTGCACGGTATCTGGTAATTTGATTACCTCATACGGTACATTTGCAAGTTGAAGTTGCTCTATACTTTTTAACATAGTTCGCTCCGTTGTTAGCTAATAATTACGCAGTATACTCTATGTAGACTTTGTTGTAAAAGAACCGACTCGACACCATGTCGAGCTGATCAGTCCAAAGGTCCGGACAACCTCGGACTAACCAGCCCGCCATTACCAATTTCTCATGTTAACGGTTAGCCAATCATCCGCGACACGCTCGGCAAATAAGGTTTCATTCAACTTATCAGCAAAACCTTGCATTAAGACTGAGCGTATGATTTCTGCAATATCATCAGCTTTATGTTTGGCGGCCGTCTGCAATACCAATTCAGCCTCCGGGCGGTAATCAGAGTTAGTCAATTCTTGCACTGGATCATGTTTGGCCATGATACTGCGCATCAGCTCTAAATTGTTCTGTATAAAATGCATATACGTATTATCAACAAATAATTCTGTCGGCTGTAGAAACCGACGGCTGTTTTATTTTGGCTAACCTTCTGTTTTTTTGTTTGAGCCGTCGTGTTTAAGAGGTAAAAAGCGACGGCTGTTATATCAATGGACGGCTATTAACACCTTGATTTTATCAAATATTAGCCCAATGTCAATTTACCCCGTTGGATACGAAGTTATCCAACGGGGTAAAAAAGCAGCGCCCTGTAAGCGCCGCCCTACTCCACTATAAATTAATCTGAAAGCTGAGATCAAACGTCTGCACTGCCCACCAGATCACCCCTACTACTACCAATCCTACTACTAGTGACCGTACCCACTGCGCATCATCCTCTAATAGCCAAAATACATTCTTCATTTATTTCTTCTCCTTGGATTCTGTTAGTGGTTTAGCTTCTGATGATTCTATCATTTCTTTGGATTGTACCTTGTCACTGATAACTGCCTCGATCGGAATAGTGAATTGAAACGTACTACCTTTACCCACTCCAGGACTCTCGACCCAGATCTTACCACCGTGCTCTTTGACCACACGTTGAGCAATATAGAGCCCCAAGCCCGAACCAGAAGTATTAACCTGCGCCACACCAGTACCACGGACAAACTTCTTGAACAGCGTGCCTACCTCCTCCGGTAAGATACCCATACCGCTATCAGTAACCTGGAAATGGAATTCGGTCGGTGTCATATCTTGCGTCACACGAACGAAACCTTCTTGCGTGTATTTAATCGAGTTATCAACTAAATTCAAGACAACTTCACGCACCTTATCACCGTCAACAATAATGGTGCAAGGCTTCGCTGGCGGTATCCATTCCAATTTCACGTTCTTGATGGCTGCTTGCTGTTTCAATTCTTTGATCACGCCTTCAGTCACGGTATTCATATCAATCGGAGCCTTGGTCAGTTTGAAACGTCCAGCTTCAATACGCGAGACGTTCAAGAAAACGTTGATGGTACGAGCCAAGCGAGAAGCGCTCTCGAAGACATCAGTAATAATCTTCTTCTGCTCTGGCTTGACCACACCGAAATCACCTTCGATCATCATGGACAGATAGCCTTTGATAGCCGATACCGGCGTACGTAGTTGATGGGAAGCGATAGAAAGAAATTCCGACTTAGCCTTGTCCAATTGCATCAAGTGGAAATTGGCTTGCTGCAATTCCTTGTTAGCTCCTTCTAACTCTTGATACAACTTAACATTACGATAAACGATACCAATCTGGTCAGCCAGGTTATTCATCATCTCCATAT